>DATFDC010000373.1:0-8426 GCA_035252415.1 Solirubrobacteraceae bacterium | reverse complement strand
GGGTCGCTCGCTCGGCGGAGGCGCCGGTCGCCGACCGCGCGCCACCGGGGCGCGCACCGGTCGCGTTGGCCCGTCCGCGCACGCGGCGGCGGGCTCGCGTTGTCGCGGTCGTCCGTCCTGTCGCTGGTCCGTTGTCGCGTCCGTTGCCGTCGAGAATTCCCAGACGCGTTGCGACCTCGCGCAACTGCTCGAGCTCGGCGACATTTGCCTCGAGCTCGCGGATCCGGGCCAGGATTCGATCCTCGATCTGCTTGAGGTCTTCGATCACGCTCGACATTGTCGGCACACCTCCACTTGGGGTTAGGCGACACCCGCGGGGGCATCGTAACGCGGGCGTGTCGACCGGGCGTAGGGCTCCAATCCGGCTTTCGCCCGGGCGATCGCCCAGTTGTGGTTCCAGCGCAGCAGCGGACGCAGCAACGGGGTGAGCACTCGCAGCAGCGCCCGGTCGGCGTGGACCTGCCAGTCAAAGCGCACGTGCGTGCCCCGGGCCGCGGGCGTGAGCGTCCACGTCCCCCGTCCACGCAGATCGCCGTCGACCTCGGCCGTCACGCGCCACGGCGGATCGATGTCCACGACCACGGAGCGGGTGTGCAGGTGGTAGGGAAGCCGGCCCTTGAAGTGATGGCTCGCCGCCGCGCCCAGCGCGGCCGGCCCGTCGGCCTGCACGTCGAGGTAGACCGGCCGCCACCACAGTGGGTAGGTGCGCGAGTCGCCGATCGCGTCGAACACCGCTTCGGGCGGTGCCGCGACATCCCACTCGTCGACGAACAGGTACGGCCGCATCGGACGAGCGAGGGCGATCGCAGCGTGGGCGAGCGCGCGCTGGACACGCAGCGGTGGCGCCGCGGCATGACCAGCCTCACTGAACTCCAGGACCAGTTCAGCTCCCGCCACCGGGCGGGGGAATCCGGCGCGCATGAACTCCCCCTCACGGCAGAGCTGAGCCAAGCGCTCCAGGAACGCCGCGGTTCGGCCGGCCGGCCGCGCCGTGATGCGAACCCGGCCGTCTCCGGTTCCGATCGGCACCTGGGTATGCGGGATCCCCGGCGGGATCTCGATCGACTGGCCCTGACTCAGGATGTGCTCGCGGCCGCTCATCGTGACCTTCATCCGCCCCTCGAGCACCTCGATCCGCTCGGTCTGCTCAGGGTGGATGTGCCGCTGGTCGAGGAACCCGCGCGGACGCCCGGTCACCTCGATCTCGAACAACTCGCCACCGGTCTCCTCGCCGCTGCGCACCACTTCCATGCGAACCCCCAGCGGCTCCATCTCCAGCACGTCGCCCGCCTGCATCGCCAGCCACCTTTCGTGTTGTGCGCCCGACCCCGGGGCGTTTGAGCGCCCCCGGGGTTTGGTAAGTCTCGCCGGAACGGCTGGCCTTACGGGCAGCCCGTTGAGGCGAGACTCACTTGGTGGCTATTCGTAACCGGCGGGCAGCCGGATCACAACTGGCGCGGCTAATACCCCTGGGGCAGTCCGCTCGTGACCTTCAGCGTGGTCGTGCCGAAGTTGCCACCGCCGCAGCGGCCCCCGACCGAGTACTTGCCCGGCTTGACGTTGCTGGCCAGCGTGATCTTGACCTTGAACGCGCCGTGCTTGCTCTTGGCCAGCGAGGCCGAGATCGACGGCACGCCGGCGAACTTGTGCTTCGTGGCGCCCTTGAATGCCTTCGAGAAGATCGTGGCCGAATCACCCTTGTGCCCGATCTGGCAGCCGTGACCGACCGAGCCGGTCACGGTCACGATCTGGCCCTGGGCGGCTTTGCTCGGGCTGACCTTCACGAAATGCGACGACGCGGCGAACGCTCCGGGTGCGAAGACGGCGAGCCCCACGACGGCGACGATCAACTTCTTCATGACGACTCCTCTCGTCGTTTGCTCCGGCGGCGCCCGATGGTAGCCGCCAGCACCGCCAACACCCGGGACCGCCGATCGTTGCGGCACTAAGCGACCTCTAACCCCCGCTCCAGCGATGATTTCCTTGGGTCGCGGCGGTCGATTCAGCAAGCAAATCAGCCGACCGCTCCAAACCGAGGGAGAGAGACATGGGCAAGATCGCAGTGCATGAATTCATCACGCTCGACGGCGTGATCGAGGATCCCCGCTGGACGATGGACTATCCGTTCGACCCGAAGATGGGCGAGGCGATCGGCGGGATCGTGGGCGCCAGCCAGGGGATCCTCCTGGGACGCCGCACCTACGAGATGTTCGCGCCCGCCTGGTCGACCCGGACGGCCGAGGACGACCCGGGTGCGCCGTTCTTCAACGAAACGACCAAGTACGTCGTGACCGGCACCCTGTCGAGCGTGGACTGGAGCAACTCGGAGATCGTCGGCCCGTACAGCGCGCAGGCCATCCGCGCGCTCAAGGAGCGCATCGACGGAGACCTGTATGTGAGCGGGAGCGCCACCCTGGTGCGGTCCCTGCTGAGCGACGGCCTCCTCGACGAGCTCCATCTGTTCGTGTTCCCGCTCGCCCTCGGGAGCGGCCTGCGCCTGTTCGCGGAGGGTGACACACCGATCAAGCTGACGCTGGCCGGATCAGAGGCGTACGACAGCGGCGTGCTGCACCTCACTTACACGTCCGCGACGTAAACGCGGGAAAACCCCGGGGCCGGTCGCGCCGTGCATAAGAATGTCGCCCATGACCGACTTCCCCGACACGCACCGCGACCTGCTCGACACGCAGTTCGCCTCGCTGGCCACGATCGGCCGCAACGGCTTTCCCCAGGTGACCGAGATCTGGTTCCTGCACGATGAAGGCGAGCTCAAGCTGTCCCTGAACAACGCCCGACTGAAGACCCGCAACCTCCAGCGCGACCCCAAATGCAGCCTGATGCTGCTCGATCTGGAGGTTCCCTACCGATACCTCGAGGTGCGCGGGAACGCCCGAATCGAGCCCGATGACGACTACGCGTTCGCCACCAAGCTGGGCGCCAAATACGGCGGCGCGGACCTGAAGGAACACGACCAGCCCGGGGAGAGCCGGGTCGTCGTGACGATCGATCCGGTCAACGTCTACCCCGTCGATATGCGCGGAGGCTGATTCAGCCCCGGCGATCTGGGCAACACTGGGCGTATGCGCTTCGGTCGCGCGCTCGTCGTCGTCTGCCTCGCCAGTCTGAGCGCGCTGTTCGCGGCCTCCGGCGCGCTCGGGATCACCCTGACCAAGCACGCGGTGGCGACTGGCCGAGGCGGCGCGGTCGCATCCGACACGCTTCAGGCCACCCGGGCCGGATTGAAGATCCTCGCCGACGGCGGCACCGCGGCCGACGCAGCAGTCGCCGTGGCCTCGACGCTAGGCGTGACCGACCCGTTCGTAGCCGGGATCGGGGGCGGCGGTTACTTCGTCTACTACGACGCGCGCACCCACCGCGTCACCACGATCGACGGCCGCGAGATCGCGCCGGCCGCCGACACGTCGAGCCTGTTCATCGATCCCTCCACGGGCAAGCCGCTGTCGTTCCCCACCGCGGTGACCAGCGGCCTCTCGGTCGGCGTCCCCGGCACGCTGATGACCTGGCAGCAGGCCGTGAAGCGATGGGGCCGGTTCCCGCTGGCCGCGGACCTCGACCCCGCCGAGGTGGTCGCCCAGCGTGGCTTCCGGGTCACGCCCACGCTCCACGAGCAGGTGCGCGAGAACGCCTTCCGCTTCGATCAGTTCAGCTCGACCAGCGCGCTGTTCCTCCCCCACGGAAAGCTGCTGGCCACGGGGTCGATCATGAAGAACCCCGCCCTGGCGCGCACGTATGCGCTGATCGGCCGCAAGGGCATCTCCGCGTTCTACGGCGGCGCGATCGGACGGGACGTCGTGCGCACGGTGCGCAACCTGCCGCTGGCCCCGGGGGCGACCCTGGTGCCCCGGCCGGGCGCGATGACGCTCGCCGACCTCTCGCACTACCGCGCGCCGTTCCAGGCCCCCACCCATGTCAACTACCGCGGCTACGACGTCTACGGGATGGCACCCTCCTCGAGCGGTGGCACGACCGTCGGCGAGTCGCTGAACATCCTGTCGAACTTCAATCTCGGCGCCGAGAGCCGCGTTCAGATGCTGCACCACTATCTCGAGGCCACCCGCCTGGCCTTCGCGGATCGCGGCCGCTACATCGGCGACCGCCGCTTCGTCCAGGTGCCGGAGGCGCAGTTGCTCTCGCCGGCGTTCGGGCGCCAGCGCGCGTGCCTGATCAACCCGGCCCACGCGGCGACCAGTCCGGTCGCCCCGGGTGACCCGTTCGCCGGCGCCGGCGGGTGCACCCCCCAACAGCCGGCGGGCGATTCCAACGCCTATCCCGAGACCGACACCAACCACTTGGTGGTCGCCGACAAGTACGGCGACGTGGCCTCCTACACGAACACGATCGAGCAATTGGGGGGCAGCGGCATGGTGGTGCCCCGCCGCGGGTTCCTGCTCAACAACGAGATGACCGACTTCGACTTTGCCCCGCCCTCCTCCGGCCTGCCCGACCCGAACCTTCCGGCCGGCGGCAAGCGACCGCGCTCGAGCATGTCGCCGACGATCGTGCTGAAGCATCGCCGGCCGGTCATGGCCCTCGGCGCGGCCGGCGGCGCGACGATCATCACGACCGTGCTCCAGACGCTGCTCAACCGCATCGACCTGCACATGGGCCTGCCGGCGGCGATCGCCGCCCCGCGCGCCTCGCAGCGCAACTCCTCGAGCACTCAGGCCGAGCCGGCGTTCATCGCCGAGCCGACCACGGCCGGGCTCGAGCAACTCGGCCAGACGTTCTCGATCAGCGACACCTCCCCGCTCGATCCGTCGATCATGATCGCGCCCACGATCGGGGTCGAGAGCGGGCTCCAGCTACTGCCCGGCGGTCGGATGCTCGCCGCTGCCGAGCCGGTCCGCCGAGGCGGCGGCTCTGCCGGCGTCGTCAAGCCGAGTCGCTGAGCTCTCAGTCCCGCGAAGCCGCGGTCTACCGTGAGGGGCATGGAGAGCCATCGCGAGCGCGTCGAGACGCTGCTGGCCGACGCGGCGGCCGAGCATGCCGTCCTGCGGGAGCGGCTGCCCGCGGATCTGGCCGCATCGGTCCCGGTCGACGCCCAGGGCGTGACCCGCGCCATCGACCACCTCGCGGAAGCTGCGGGGCTGTCGGAGGGCGAGCGCCGAGCGCTGATCCGTCCGCATGCGGTCAACCCCGCCGTCCTGCACGCGCGCGTGTTCGGGCGCGCGCCGCTGACCCGGGAGACCGTGGTGGCCTCGTTCGTCGAAGGAGCCCGGGTGCGGGCCGACGCGCTCCTCGCGCTGGCCGACGAGATCGGGGGCGAGTCACTCGGGCTCGAGGTCCGAAAGCTGCTGCTGGCCGATCCGCCGCCGACGCACGCTGACGGCGACGACGTCATCCCGGCCCTGCGGTCCACCTATGCCGCGCACGAGCGCGCCGCCGTGCTGATCGCCGCCAGTCTCGACGCCGCCGCGTAGACCCCCGCCAAAGCGAAGCCCTTCCTAGGGCTTGGCCCCCGGTGGCGCCGGCGGGGTCGACAGAGTCGCCGGATACATGAACTGGCCGATCCCGTCGAGTGGCTCGCCGGGAGCACGGGGAGCGAAGCGCCGTAGCTCGCTGTTGAGGCTGAATCGGGATCCGAGGAGAACCACGCCGTCCCGGACGAGCGTGTAGAAGCGGTCCAACGGCCGGGGCGGCGGTCCGCCCGAACGGATCCCGCGGAAGTCGTACACGCCGCCGTGGCAGGGGCAGACGAAGCTCCGCGCCGCGGACACGTAGCGCACCGGACAGCCCACGTGCACGCAGCGCGACGAGATCGCGATCACGTGGTCGTATTGGTCTTTGATCGGCCCGTCGACGGCCACGTCGTGCCGGCGCACGTAGGCCAGCGAGTTTCCGGCCTCCCCGATGCCTTGCGTGGCCGTGAACACGACCGGCACGTACTCCGACCGGTTGAAGCGCGTGAGCGGACCGATCTCGTGCCAGGTGGCTGACGCGCGATCGAACACCGGCGCGACCGCGAAGCCGAGCGCCGGCAGCGCGATCGCGGCCGCCGCGACCGCGCCCGTGGCGTTCGCGACCCCGGTCATGAACCGCCGCCGCGTCACGGTCTCGCCCTCGAAGGTGCCTGGCATGTTCCTACTACGAGCCATAGTTATTACTATAGTGCATCGTAGTTCGTATGCAGCGCGTGTCACGGCCGCGGCCAAGGGCTCGGCTCGAGCGGCCCGCATGCGGTCACGCCTCACGCCGGGGCAGTCCACCCAGCCGCTGGCGCGGCTCGGGCTCCCAGCGGCCGACATCCGCTGACGGCAATTCGTGCGCCCCGGGCCGGCGGGGCGCACGAGGCCGCTGTCCGAGGACCCCAAGACGCAGGTCGTGATGGATTTGCCCCCATGTTGGGGGCAAATCCATCACACCCTCTAGTGCATGGCGCCCATGGATGACATGGCGCCGCCATGCGATCCACCCGGCACGACGAGGCCGGGCACGTCGTGCGGGACGGCAACGACCGCCACGGCCAGGACCAGGAGGAGCGCGGCCGTTCCCCACGTGACGGTCCGCCGCCACGGGACCGTCTTCTCGAGCGCGATCACCGCCGCCACCAGGACCATCCAGGTCAGGCTCATCACGCCGAGCGCGAACAGCGCCACCATCAGCCCCGCGCAGCACCCCAGGCACCAGACGGCGTGCCTGGATCCCATCTCGAGCGCGCCGCGCCGGCCGTCGCGCCAGTGCCCGAGCAGGAATCCGAGCGGGCTCTGGCAATGGGCCAGACAGGCGGACTTGAGAGGGGTCAACTCGTAGACGGCGGTCAACGCGAGCACCCCACCGGCCACCCACCGCCCGCCGGCATGCCAGGCCAGCGCGCCCCCGAACAGGCTTCGGCCGACCTCGAACAGACCGTAGGCCAGCAGCCCGACTGCACCCCAGACCAACAGGTAGCCGGCGGCGAACAGCAGCGGTTGGTCGAGCCCCCGGCGCCGGGTCATCCGCGCGTACAGCGCCGTTGTCGGCGCCATCGACGGCAACATCATCGCCGCCATCATCACGACCCACACGCCGAGAAACCAGCCGAGCGCGCCCAGGTCGGTGCCGGGGCCGGCGTCCATCCCAGCCATCCGGTCCGCCGTCGACCACCAGGCCAGGCCGGCCAGCGCGAGCAGCAGGGCGACCAGCCCCAGGCGGCTCCGCACCGCCGCCCAGACCTCTCCCAGAGCGGGGTGCCGGTCCGCGCCGGCGGTCGGCGTTACGACGCTCATGCCGCCCAGGTGAGCTCTGACCGCGAGAACGCGGAGTTGCCCTCGAAGCTGATGCCGAAGGCGTCAATCTTGGCCCGGGTGGCGCGCGCGACGGTGAGCTCAGGCCCGGCCGGATGGAATACGCCAACCAGCTTCACCGGTTCGCCAGACTCCGAGCCGAGGGGCACGACCTCCTCGATCTCGAGGTCGACCGCGTCGCCGATCCGCACCGAGTGCCGCAGGCCGTCGTCAGAGACCTCGATCCGTGCGCGCTCCACTCCCAGGGTCTCGCCCACGAGCGGGCCGAGCGCCGCCATCGGCCCGCCAAGCGCGCCGGAGAACACAGCGCCGAGCTTGTCGGCCTGCTCGTCGGAGGCGCCGTCGTCGAGGAACACACCGAGACGCCAGTTTCCCTCGCTCATGACCTTCGGCGAGTCCACCAAGACAGCCACGCTCAGTCCACTTACGTCGGTGCCGTCCACCTCGCCGTCCTTGACCTTGAAGATGAGCGCGACGCGGCAGCGGTCGTGCGTGGCGGGGAGGGCGAACGAGGACGTACAGGGACACACCACGTCGCACGAACAGCTCTCGAAGTACGAGAGGTTGAGCTTCCAGGACATCGGGGGCCTCCTCGATGGTCGGGCGAAGGTGGGCACCCGATTCTCTCGGACCGGTCGTGCCAAGGTCAACCGCGTCTTAGGACCAATGTCCACTGCCGGGTTGGCCCGTCGGTCATCAAGGATGCGCGCCGCCCGGCACCGGACGCCGGACCCGATCCATCGAGAAGGAAGTCTCAATGCCTCGGGTGGCTGCGGAGGAGGTGGCACCGGCGGCGGCGGCGGTGAGAGCGCGCCGGCCTCCGCGTCCTGCGCGCAGATCACCGGCTTCAGCAACACCACGTCCTACAACTGGGGCATCCTGTCGCGCATCGACACCCCGTACTCGGTCTCGAGCTCCTGCCCCACGTGGGTCACGGCCGACGTGACCTACACCAACCAGCTCACCGGGAACGTGGACTTCGAGCACAGCGCGGTGATCCTGCCGGGCACCGCGGATCGGCAGCTTCGCGTTCGCCCCCGCGCCGTTCTCGACCCCGTACACGGTGACGCTCTCGGTGCAGGACTGGAGCTTCAACACGCTCGCCTCGCGCAGCGCGTCGATCACGACCAAGAAGCCCCAGCAGGGATCGCTGTAGCGACCAGGCGAGCCGGCCGCGGCGGG
>DATFDC010000372.1:0-2384 GCA_035252415.1 Solirubrobacteraceae bacterium | reverse complement strand
TCGGATTCGCGGCACTGGGCGCGGGCGTGACCGTACCGGTGGCCAATGCGTTCGGTGGTGGATGGCGGCCCGGTCTGGCCGTCTGGGCCGTGCCCGCGGCGGTCGCGCTCGTGGTCTGGGCGCCGCAACTCGCGCGCCGCCGGCCGACCGGCGCCGACCCCGCCAAGCCGACAACCAGCCCGCGAGCCCTGCTCCGGGATCCGGTGGCCTGGTCGGTCACGCTGTTCTTCGCGTTCCAGTCGGCCGGCTTCTACGCCACGCTGGCCTGGCTGCCCAGCGCCTTCCACAGCCACGGATTGAGCACGTCGTATGCCGGGTTCCTGCTCAGCCTGGCGCTCCTGGTCGGCCTGATCCCGGCCCTCACGGTCCCGTCGCTGGCCACTCGCTCGCACGATCAGCGCCTCTTGATGATCGTGTTCGTGGTCTTGATCGCGGCCGGTTGGCTCGGCGTGATCCTCGCCCCGACGACGGTGCCGTTCGTGTGGGTCGTGCTGCTCGGCCTCGGCCAGAACGCCTGCTTCCCGCTCGCGCTGACCCTGATCGTGCTGCGCGGCGGGACCCTCACCAGCACGGCCGGCCTGTCCACGCTCGTGCAGACCGTGGGTTACCTCCTGGCCGCGCTCGCGCCGCTGGCGATCGGCGCCGTGCACGACATCAGCGGCTCCTGGACGCCCGCGCTGATCGTGCTGTTGGCCCTGCTCGTCCCCCAGCTCGTCACGGGGCTCGAGGCGGCGCGGAACCGTACGGTGACCCCGGCCGCCGCCCGGTAGCCGACGCGCTACAGTTCGGTATGTGATCGGGCGTTCACGATGCGAACGATTGCGGGGGCGCCTTGGCTGAGCTGATGGCCCTGCGCGAGGCCGTCGCGGAGCTGGTCAGCGACGGCGATTCGGTGGCGCTCGAGGGGTTCACCCATCTGATCCCGTTCGAGGCCGGGCACGAGATCATCCGTCAGGGGCGGCGCGAGCTCGAGCTGATCCGGATGACCCCCGATCTGCTCTACGACCAGATGATCGGGATGGGCGTCGTCCGCCGCCTGGTCTTCTCCTACGGCGGCAACCCCGGCGTCGGCGGGCTGCACCGGTTCCGCGACGCGATCGAGAACGGCTGGCCGCATCCGGTCGAGATCGAGGAGCACAGCCACGCCGGCATGGCCAACCGCTACGCGGCGGGCGCGGCGCACATGCCCTGCGCGATCATGCGCGGGTACGTGGGGACCGATCTGATGGCGCACACCACGGTTGCGCCGATCACCTGCCCGTTCACCGGCGAGACGCTGACCGCCGTGCCGGCGCTCCGGCCCGACGTGGCGATCGTCCACGCCCAGGAGGCCGATCGCGACGGCAACGTGCAGCTGTGGGGGATCCCCGGGGTCCAGAAGGAGGCGGTTCTGGCCTCGCAGCGCTCGCTGGTCACGGTCGAGCGGATCGTCGACGAGCTCGAGCTCAAGCCGGGCGGGATCGTCATCCCCGAATGGGTGATCACCGCGGTGGCCGAGGCGCCCGGCGGCTCGCGCCCCTCCTACAGCCTCGGGATCACCGACCGCGACAACGACTTCTACAAGTTCTGGGACAAGATGAGCCGCGACCGGGACCAGTTCGCCGAGTGGATGAACGAGAACGTTCTGGCTGAGGCGCCGCCGTCAGGCGCCGCCGACAAATCTGCTATGCAGGCCACCAAGAGATGACGGCGACGAGCACCGAGGTGAGCGCCGGCGAGGTCCAGACGATCGTGGCCGCGCGGCGACTGCGTGACACCAAGACGGTGTTCATCGGCGTCGGGCGCCCGAGCACCGCCGCACTGCTCGCCCGGATGGTCCACAACCCGGAGCTGATCCTGGTGTACGAGTCCGGGACGATCGGGGCCAAGCCGTTCCACATTCCGCTCTCGATCGGCGACGGCGAGCTGGCCGAGACCGCCGACTCGATCGTGTCGGTGCCCGAGATGTTCAACTACTGGATCGGCGCCGGCCGGATCGACGTCGCCTTCCTCGGCGCCGCCCAGATCGACCGCCACGCGAACCTGAACTCGACCGTGATCGGCGAGTACGAGCACCCCAAGACGCGGCTCCCTGGGGCCGGCGGCGCGCCCGAGATCGCCGCCAGCTGCGGCGAGGTGATCGTGATCGCGCCGCACGCCAAGCGCACCTTCGTCGAGAAGCTCGACTTCGTGACCACGGTTGGGCACGGCGACGGGCCCGGCGCCCGGGAAAGGCTCGGCTTCAAGGGCCGGGGGCCCACCGCGGTGATCACCGACCTCGGCGTCCTCGAGCCCGACTCCGGCAGCTGCGAGCTCGTGCTCACGCAGATCCATCCGGGGGTCGAGGTGGACAAGGTGCGCGAGGAGACCGGCTGGGAGCTCAGGGTGGCCGACGATCTGAAGAC
>DATFDC010000371.1:0-8938 GCA_035252415.1 Solirubrobacteraceae bacterium | reverse complement strand
TCGATCAAGAACGTGGAGGGTCACAACGCGGTGGCGGCGCTCGATGGGCGTCGAATCCCGCCGCGCGATCGGATCGAGCAGGCGGCCAGGCTGCTCTCCGGTGCCTCGAAGCCGCTGATCTTCATCGGGGCCGGCGCGCGCGGCGCGGGCGAGGAGGTCGAGCGGGTGGCCGAGAAGCTCGGCGCCCCGATCGTCAAGGCCATGCTCGGCAAGGATGCGGTTCCCGACGACAGCCCATACTGCCTGGGCGGCTACGCGATGGTCGGAACGCGGCCCGCCCAGAACGCGCTCACGGGCTGCGACGCGATCCTGATCGTCGGCAGCTCGAGCCCGTACATCGAGTTCCTGCCCGAGCCCGGCTCGGCCGTCGGCGTCCAGATCGACGATCGGCCCGAGCGGATCGGGCTGCGCTACCCGGTCGAGGTCGGGCTGTGCGGCGACGCGCGATTGACGCTGGCCGAGCTCGAGCCGCTGCTGGAGCACCAGGCGGATCAGTCGTTCCTGGAGCAGGCCCAGGCCGAGATGAAGGACTGGCGCGCGCTCACCGCGCAGCGCGCCGAGCCGGTCGAGGGTCAGCCGATCAAGCCGGACGCGATCCCGTATCACCTCAGCCAGGCAATGGCCGACCGGGCGATCCTGTGCGGCGACTCGGGCACGGTCACCACGTGGGCGGCTCGCACCGAACTGCGCCGCGGCCAGCTGTTCTCGTTCAGCGGCACGATGTGCTCGATGATGGCCGCGCTGCCGTACGCGATCGGCGCGCAGGTCGCCTATCCCGACCGTCAGGTGGTGGCGCTGACCGGCGACGGCTCACTGACCATGATGATGGGGGATCTGGCCACGCTGGCTCAGCACGACCTTCCCGTGAAGGTCGTCGTGATGCGAAACGACGTGCTGGGGCTGATTAAGTGGGAGCAGATGGCGTTCCTGGGCAACCCCCAGTACGGCGTCGAGCTCGCCCCGGTCGACTTCGTCAAGGTGGCCGAGGCGTGCGGGCTGAGGGGAGTGCGGATCGAGGATCCGGCCACCGTCGGCGACCAGCTGGCCGAGGCTCTGCAGACCGATGGGCCCGCGCTGATCGAGGCGGTCGTCGACCCATACGACATGCCGATGACGCCGACGATCAACCCCGAGCACGCGAAGGGCGTCGCCTGGGGCCTGGCCCAGGGCCAGCCCAACCGAGAGCGGATCGCGCTGACCATGTCCCGCGTGATGGCGCGCGAGATGGAATACGCCACCTCGCCCGCCGGCGTGCTGGCTCGGGCCAAGGAGAAGCTTCCGGGCGGTGGCAATGGCCACCACAACTGAGCTGGACGCGCGCGAGCTCGCGCGCGAGCTCAGCGGCGCGGTCCGCGGGGAGGTCCGCTTCTCGCCGGGCAGCCGCGCCCTGTACGCCAACGACGCTTCGGTTCACCGGCAGGTCCCGATCGGCGTGGTGATCCCGCGGTCGGCCTCCGACGTGGTCACCGCGGTCGAGATCTGCCGGCGGTTCGGCGCCCCGATCGGCGCGCGGGGGTGCGGAACCGGGCTGGCCGGCCAGACCGTGAACGAGGCCGTGATGCTCGACTTCTCGAAGTACATGAACGGGCTCGTCGAGCTCGACCAGGAGCGTCGCTTCGCGCGCGTGCAGCCCGGGCTCGTGCTCGACCGGCTGCGCGACGCGGCCGAAGAGCACCACCTGACCTTCGGGCCCGATCCGGCGACGCACAGCCGCTGCACGCTCGGCGGCATGATCGGCAACAACTCGTGCGGCACCCACTCGATCATGGCCGGCGTCACCGCCGACAACATCGAGTCGCTCGACGTGCTGCTCTACGACGGCACGCGGCTGACGCTGCCGAACCACGTGGATGACGACGAGCTTTCGCGCGTGATCGAGGCCGGGGGGCGCGAAGGCGAGATCTACGCCCGGCTGCGCGATCTGCGCGACCGGTATGCCGACCTGGTCCGGGAGCGCTATCCGCAGATCCCGCGCCGGATCTCGGGATACAACCTCGATCGCCTGCTCCCCGAGCATGGGTTCAACCTGGCCGCGGCGATGGTCGGCACCGAGGCGACCTGCGGCCTGGTGCTCGAGGCCCGCTGCAAGCTGATCCCGAGCCCCCAGTGCCGCTCGCTGGTGCTGGTCGGCTATGAAGATGGAGCCACCGCGGCCGACCAGGTCCCCGAGATCATGGAGTACGGGCCGATCGGCCTCGAGATGTTCGACCGCCGGCTCGTGCGCAACGAGGAGCGCCTCGGGCGCAAGCGCCGGACCGAACTGCTCCCGGGCGGCGATGCCTGGCTGCTCGTGGAGTTCGGCGCCGACAGCGAGGAGGAGGTCGACGAGCAGGCCGAGCGGTTCACTTCGGCGCTGCGGGACGGCGCCGGCGGGTCGCACTACGACGTCAAGCTCTACGAGGACGAGGCGGAGATCGCCGAGGTGTGGGAGATCCGCGAAGGCGGCGTGGGGCACTCGAAGATTCCCGGCGACCACCCCGGCTGGCCCTCCTGGGAGGACGCGGCGGTCGCGCCCGAGCGGATCGGCGACTACCTGCGCGACCTCGAGGCGCTGTGCGACAAGCACGGCCGGCGGGTGTCCTGCCTGTTCGGCCACGTCGGGCACGGCTGCGTCCACTCCCGGATCGACTGGGACTTCCTGACCGCCGAGGGCCTGCGCAACTACCGGGCGTTCATGGAGGACGCGGGCGACCTGATCGCGTCGTATGGGGGCTCTCTGAGCGGGGAGCACGGCGACGGCCATGCCCGGGCGGAGCTTCTGCCCAAGATGTTCGGCCCCGAGATGATCGAGGCGTTTCGCGAGTTCAAGGCGATCTGGGACCCCGACGGGGGGATGAATCCCGGCAAGGTCGTCGATCCCTACCCGCTCGATACGCATCTGCGGATGGACCCGTCATATCGGACGCGGTCGGTCCAGACGATGTTCCGCTTCCCCGACGACGGTGCGAGCTTCGCGTCCGCGGCCGAGCGCTGCTTCGGGGTCGGGGCGTGTCGCGACCAGGAAGCAGTGATGTGTCCGAGCTACCAGGTCACGCTCGAGGAGAAGCACTCCACCCGCGGGCGGGCACGGATGCTGTTCGAGATGATGCGCAAGGACTCCCCGCTCGACGACGGCTGGCGCAACGAGGAGGTCAAGGAGGCGCTCGATCTGTGCCTGGCCTGCAAGGGCTGTCTGCACGAGTGTCCGGTGCGGGTCGACATGGCCACCTACAAGGCCGAGTTCCTTTCGCACTACTACGCGCGCCGCGTTCGCCCGCGCCAGGCCTATGTGCTCGGGCTGATCCGCTGGGAGGCTCGATTGGCCTCGCGCGCGCCTCGGCTGGCCAATCTGCTCACCCAGCGGTGGCCGTTCGCTCCGGTGGCCAAGCGCCTGGCTGGAGTCGCGCCCGAGCGCTCGATGCCGGCGTTCGCGCCGAAGACGTTCACGCGCTGGTGGAACGAGAGAAGCGGGGCTGCCTCGGGGACGGATGGTTCCAACGGGGGACCACCCGCCCAGCGCCGCCGGGTCGTGCTGTGGCCCGACACGTTCAACGACCACTTCCATCCCGAGGTCGCGGTGGCGGCGGTCGAGGTGCTCGAGGCGGCGGGGTTCGAGGTCGTGGTGCCGGGCGGCTCGATGTGCTGCGGGCGGCCCCTGTACGACTACGGAATGCTCCGGCTCGCCCGCCGGCTGCTCTATCAGGTCCTGGACGGGCTCCGGGACGAGATCCGAGCCGGCACGCCCGTGGTGACTTTGGAGCCCAGCTGCGGCGCGGTGTTCCGCAACGAGCTGACCGGCATGCTGCCCGACAACGAGGACGCCAAGCGCCTGGCCCGTCAGACCTACACGCTGGGCGAGTTCCTGGCGCGAGAGGCGAGCGAGTGGGACATGCCCCGCCTGGAGCGCACCGCGCTGGTCCACCTGCACTGTCATCAGCGCGCGACCAGCGACACCGACTGCGACCAGGCGGTGATGGACCGGCTCGGACTCGACTATCACGTGCTCGACGACGGCTGCTGCGGGCTGGCCGGGTCGTTCGGATACGAACGCGGAGAGCGCTACGAGGTGTCGGTCAAGGCCGGCGAGCAGATGCTGCTGCCGAAGGTCCGCGACGCCTCGCCGCACACGCTGGTGCTCACGGACGGCTTCAGCTGCCGCTCCCAGATCGAGCACGGAACCGACCGCGGCGCGCTGCACCTGGCGCAGGTTGTCCAGATGGCGCTGCGCGAGGGGCCGAACGGCCCGGCAATCGCTCGCCCGGAGGAGCGCTACGCGCGGCCGCCGCGGTGACGGCGGCGCTGCCGGGCGGCTTGCGTGGCGTAGGCGCGGAACTCGGCCTCAAACGGCGTCCACCAGTCGCCGCGCAGCTCTCGCGGGGTGCGCCGGCGATGCACCGCGAGGAAGATCGCCCCAGCGCCGGCCGCCAGGGCGAGGATGACCAGGGCCAGGGCTAGCACCGGCATCGGGGGCGGTTGGCGGTCTGGTCCATGGTCTTGAGATACCCAGTCGGGGGGGTCATGCCCTGACTTTGGTCATCGCGCGGACGGGGCGGCAGGTAAGAACCGGGCGTCCACGGTCGCTAACCACCTCGATGATGGGCACAGCCGCCGTCTATCCTCGCCCCCGGATGGGGCAAGTTGCTGCGCGAAGCTCGGAGTCATGGCTCGAAGCGCTGCGGGCGCAGGGAGCGGTGCGCGATCAGGCGGTCGAGGATCTGCACGCGCTCCTGCTGCGCGCGGCACGGTTCGAGCTGCGCCGTCGCCGGGCTGCGCTGAGCCACGTACGCGGCGAGGAGCTCGAGGACATCGCGCTCCAGGCGGCCGACGATGCGCTGATGGCCGTCCTGGGCAAGCTCGATGACTATCGAGGCGCCAGCCAGTTCACGACCTGGGCCTACAAGTTCGCCCTGCTCGAGGCCGGCGTGAAGCTGCGCCGGCGGGCGTGGCAGGGCCGCGAGGTCGTGCTCGAGCCCGAGATCTGGCCGGAGTTCGCCGACCGTTCCGGGGCCTCGCCGCATGAGAGGCTCGAGGCCGATGAGCTCATCCGAGCCCTGCGTTCGGCGATCGACGGCGCCCTGACGCCCCACCAGCGCACGGTGTTCGTGGCGCTGGCGCTCGGCCAGGTGCCGATCGACGTGCTGTCCGAGCGGCTCGGGACCACGCGCGGTGCCCTATACAAGACCCTTCACGACGCGCGCCGGAAGCTCCGCGGCGAGCTGGCCGCCGGAGGCTATGTGGACGGCGTGGCGCTACAGGAGAGACGATGAGCGATCAGCACAACAAGCGCCTGGAGCGGCTGCTCGGTCCGAGCGGCTACGAGGTGGGGTGCGATGAGTGCTTCGACCGGCTGGACGAGTTCGTCGAGATCGAACTGGCCGGCTTCGACGTCGACGCCGCCATCCCCGGCCTGAGGGCGCACCTCGAGGGCTGCCCGGCCTGCCGGGAGGAGCACGACGCCCTGGTGGCGCTCGTGGCCGGCGACGACCTTCCGAGCTGAGGTAAGGAACGGCGCTCCGGCGTCGCAGATTGCCGTGACGGCTTTCTGAAACCAAGGCAAGGAGGAAGCAACATGAGCACGATCAGCGTTGGCGGTTCGCGGCGCGTTGGCCGGGGCGGGATGCTCGCCGAACGGCTCGCCGCAGACCCCGCCTACCAGGCGTTCTGGCTGCTGCGGGTCGCCTTCACGGTCGCGCCGATCCTATTCGGCATCGACAAGTTCGCCAACGTGATGGTGAACTGGGAGCAGTACCTGGCGTCATGGATCCGCGACCTGAGCCCGTTCACGGCGAGCGGCACGATGCACGTGGTCGGCGTGATCGAGATCATCGCCGGCGTGTTCGTGGCGGTGAAGCCGCGCTACGGGGCGTACGTGGTGGCGGCCTGGCTGGCAGGGATCGTGGTCGACCTGCTGACCTACTCCGGCTACTACGACGTCGCGCTGCGCGACTTCGGCCTGATGCTGGCCGCGTTGACCCTCGCTCGGCTGGCCTCGAAGTACGACCCGCGGTGAATCCCGGGGAGGCTGGTCGAGAAAACGCGAAATATCGTGGCTTTCTCGACCAGCCTCCCGTGTGGAGGCGGTCAGAGGTTGAAGGGGGTGCGGAGGTCGGCGGCGGTGGCGGCGGAGCCTAGAAGCGGGGTGACGCCGAGCATCTCCTGAGTGGCGCGGAGCATCGCGTAGTGATCGAGTCGGCTACTCACGCGAGTGCCCGCGGGGACCGAGGGGGCGATGACCACCGTGGGGATGTGGTTGTCGCCGAGGCCGAGGATGCTCGAGTCCTCGTCCCAGGTGATGAACACCGCGGTGCGCCCGGCCTTGTACTCCTCGCTCGCCAGCACCTTCGGCATGAACGTCGACAGCCACGTGTCGCCGTCGGACACCGTGCCGTTGTGCATGTCGTGGATCAGGTTCGGCGTGATGAACGTGAAGCGGGCCGAGAGGTCGGGCGGGTCGGTCAGCGGAACGTTGTACTGCGCGCAGTCGCCTTCCAGGTTCACGTAGTAGGCCTGCGGGTTGTGGCGCACCGCGTAGTCGCCGGAGTCGCTCCGTGCGCACGCCGACGGCATCGACTCGAGCAGCGACCGGGAGCCTCCGCCGGGCAGGAGGCTGAAGATGCTCGGGACGTTCAGAGGATGACTGGACGGATCGTCGTCGTCGGAGATGCTTTGGGTCGAGCCCGAGGTCATCGCGATGTAGTTGGGCAGGCTTGGGTGCGCCTCGGCGAAGAAATTCGCGGCGAGGCCGTGCGCAGCCGCCAGTTGGTTGATGTACGGTGCGTCCGAGGCGCCGATGATGTCGTCGAAGGAGTGGTTCTCCATGACGATCCAGACCACGTGCTCGTAGGTGGTCGGTGGCGCGCTCACGGGTTCGGATAGTAGGCTGCCCGCTGCAGTCGCCGCCCGCATGGCATACGACCTGGTCATCGACATCGAGAACACCCCCGGCGCGCTGGCCCAGATCGCGGCCGCGATCAGCGACGCCGGCGTGAACATCGCCGCTGCGACGTGCATCGGGACCGGCGAACGCGCCGAGCTGCACATCCTCGTGCCGCACCCGGAGGCGGCCAGGCATTCGCTGGCGATCTCGCACCAGGTGACCGTCACCCGCGAGCGTGAGGTCGTGGTGGTCGACGTCGAGGACCGGCCCGGCGTGCTGGCCGATCTGACCCGCCGCATCGCCAAAGCCGGGGTCGACCTCGATCTGGTCTACGTCGCCACCCGCAACCGGGTGGTGTTCGGCGCGAACGACCTGGCCGGGCTGCGCGGCGCCTTGGACCTGGAGCCAGTCAGCTAGGGTTTGATTTCCGCTGCCGGGGGAGGGGAGCGTGAGTACATCCAGCCAACTGAGCCTCGAGGTTCGCCGAGAGGGAGACGCTGCGGTCGTGTCGGCGCGGGGAGACATCGACCTCTCGACGCTGGCCAAGGCCAGCGCGGCCCTCGACGGCGCGCGCGCGGGCGCCCGGTCGCTCATCTTCGACCTCCGGGATGTCGGCTTCATGGACACCTCGGGCCTGAGCCTCATCATCGAGGAGCAGCGGCGGGCCGCGGCGACCGGCTACCGCTTCGCGGTCATTCGCGGATCGCAGCGGGTCCAGCGCCTGTTCGAGATCGCCGGCCTGGCCGACAACCCCGAGCTGTTCGTGGACCCTCCGGCCGATAGTGGTGGCGCATGACCGCCGGACCCCAGCACGACCGGTTCGCGCTGCTGGCCTCGGTGAACGAGGTCACCGACGGCCGCGTGCTGCTCGGCGAGACCGTGGCGCGGTTGCTCGAGTTCGTGGTGCCCGCGTTCGCGGACGTCGCCACGCTCGACACGATCTCGCCCACCGGTGAGCTCACGCGCGTCGGATCGCGGGTGCAGGGGCCGGGCCGCGAGCACCTCGAGCGGGGCCTGCTGCAGCGCCGCCCGATCGCCGAGGCGCCGGTCGGCCTGCCGCGGGCGCTGTCCAGCGGCCGGGGCCAGCTCATCGAGCGGATGGCCGAGGAGCACCTCCGGGCGATCGCCGCCGACCAGGCGGACTACGAGTTGCTGCGGGACCTCGAGCTGCGCTCGATGGTCGACGTGCCACTCCTGGCCCGAGGACGCATCGTCGGTGCGCTGGCCTGCGGGGTCGGCCCCTCGGGGCGGGACTACGGCCCGGAAGACCTGCGCTTCGCCGAGGTGCTCTCGGCACGCCTGGCGATGGCCCTCGACAACGCCGGGCTGTCGGCGGCCGTGAGCGGACTCGAGCAGCGGCTCGAGGCGACACTGCGCAATCTGGCCGAGGCGGTTCTCGTGCGGGACGCCAGCGGGCCGCTCGTATTCGCCAACGACGCGGCCGCGCGGCTGCTCGGTCTGGCCTCGGCCGAGGACGTGCTGGCCATGAGCTCCGAGCAGCTGATGGCGCTGTACGACGTGTTCGACGAGCACGGACACGAGCTCAGCCTCGACGAGCTGCCCTCGGCGCGCGCGGCCCGGGGCGAACCGGCCGGGCAGATGCTCGTGCGCAACGTGATCCGGGCGACCGGTGAGGAGCGCTGGCTGCTCCACAAGGCCACGCCGGTGTTCGACGCCGACGGAGCCCTGTCGATGGTGATCAGCGTGATCGAGGACCTGACCGAGGTCAAGCGGGCCGAGCTCGCCCAGCGCCTGCTGGCCGAGGCCGGGCAGGCGCTGTCCTCCTCGCTCGACTACAAGCACACCCTGCAACAGGCGACCGACCTCGCCGTGCCCGGCCTGGCCGACTGGTGCGCGGTGGCGATGCGGGCCGGTGACGGCGGACTCGAGTTGGTGGCGGTCGCCCACGGCGACCCGGAGCGCCGGGAGCTGGGACGCCAGGTCGGCCGGGACGTCGCCGCGCATCTCGGGGAACGGACGGCGACCGCCGCCGTGTTTGCCCGGCGGCGGGCCCGAGTCGTCGCCCACCTCGACGACGCGCTGCTGGCTCAGGCGGGCATCGCCGGGGAGCTGCTCGAACGC
>DATFDC010000370.1:0-20342 GCA_035252415.1 Solirubrobacteraceae bacterium | reverse complement strand
TGCCGCGCCAGGGGCTCGGCAACTCGGCGATCGCCGCCGTCGCCAACGACGAGCAGAAGGAGCGCTTCGCCGGCAAGTGGGCGGCGATGGCGATCACCGAGCCGGAGGCCGGCTCGGACTCGGCCGCGATCCGCACGACGGCCGTCTACGACGAGATCACCGAGGAGTACGTCCTCAACGGCGAGAAGATCTTCGTCACCAGCGGCGACCGCGCCGAGCTGATCGTCGTCTGGGCGACGCTCGACCGTAGCCAGGGCCGCGCCGCGATCAAGTCGTTCGTGGTCGAGCGCGACAACCCGGGCCTGAAGCTCGACCGCCTCGAGCACAAGCTCGGCATCCGCGCCTCGGACACCGCGAACTTCGTGCTCGACAACTGCCGGATCCCCAAGGAGAACCTCCTCGGGTCGGCCGAGATCGCGCCCAAGGGCGGGTTCGCCGGGGTCATGCAGACGTTCGACAACACCCGCCCGCTGGTGGCCGGGATGGCCGTCGGTGTGGCGCGCGCGTGCCTCGAGCGCACCCGTGAGCTGCTCGAGGAGGCGGGCATCGAGATCGACTACGACGCCCCGCCCCACGTCCAGACCGCGGCCGCGTCGGAGTTCATCGCGATGGAGTCCGACTGGGAGGCGGCGCGCCTGCTCACCCTCCAGGCGGCGTGGATGGCCGACAACCGCAAGCCGAACTCGCTCCAGGCCTCGATGGCCAAGGCGAAGGCCGGGCGGGTGGGCACCGACATCGCGCTGCGCTGCGTGGCGCTGGCGGGCTCGATCGGCTACGGCGAGGGCGACCTGCTCGAGAAGTGGGCCCGCGACGTCAAGATCCTCGACATCTTCGAGGGGACGCAGCAGATCCAGCTGCTCATCATCTCGCGCCTGCTCCTCGGCAAGACGTCCGCCGAGTTGAAGTAGGGCCGCTTCGCGGCGTCCCTGGGGCCGGGTACCCCGTCCGGACACTGATCGCTCTCTCCCCGCGCCGGCGATGGGCGCTCGTCCCGACGCCCGCAATGCGGACCGGTACCGTGCGACGAAGGCATGCTCGCTGCGGTCTTCGCCCCGGTGCATCAGCAGTATCTGCTGGAGGCTCGGCAGATGCAGGCTCTGTCGTTCGCGGTGCATATCCCGCTGGTGTGCTTCGGGATCGCGTTCCCCGCAATGGTCCTGTTCATGGAGTGGTTGGGGATGCGGACCGGCGACCCGCTGTATCGGACGGTGGCCCGGCGCTGGAGCCGGATCGTGTTGGCGCTGTTCGCGATCGGCGTGATCACGGGCACGATCCTCAGCTTTGAGATGGGACTGCTGTGGCCGAACTTCACGGCCACCTTCGGCGGCGTGTTCGGGCTGGGATTCGCGATCGAGGGGTTCTCGTTCTTCATGGAGGCGATCTTCATCGGGATCTATGCCTACGGCTGGGACCGGCTCTCGCCGCGAGTGCACTTCCTGTCGGGGTTGCCGATCGTGGTCACCGGCTTCACAGGTTCGCTCACGGTGATCGCGGTCAACGCCTGGATGAACCACCCCGGGGGATTCCACCTCGTTGGCGGCAAGGTGGTCGACGTCAACCCGTGGGCGGCGCTGTTCGGAAATTCGCTGCTCTGGTCGGAGCTGATCCACATGTACGTCGCCGGATACATGGTCACGGGGTTCGTGATGGCGGGCGCCTACGCGTTCTGCCGGTTGCGCGGGCGATGGACTCGGTATGAGCGCGTGGCGATGACGATCCCGCTCACGATCGCGTGTCTGGCGGCGCCGGTTCAGGTGCTCGTGGGCGACTGGATCGCGCGGGTGATCGCGGTGGAGCAGCCGATCAAGCTTGCGGCGTTCGAGGGTCTCTACAGGACGACCCGCGGCGCCAGCGAGCACGTTCTCGGCTGGTACACCAACGGACAGATCAAGTTCGGGATCGGGATTCCCCACCTGTTGTCGCTGCTGTCGTTCCACAGCTGGAACGCCCGCGTGATCGGCCTGGAGACGGTGTCGGCGAACCAGCGTCCACCCATCAACGTCACCCGCCTCTCCTTTCAGACCATGGTCGGGATCGGCACGCTGCTGGCGCTGCTCGGTCTGTTCTATCTGTTCGTGCGCATCCGCCGACGGCGGCTTCCAGTTTCGAAATGGTTCTACCGCGCGGTCGTGGTGGCGGGCCCGGCCGCGACGGTGGCGCTCATCGCCGGCTGGGTGACGACCGAGGTCGGCCGCCAGCCCTGGGTGGTCTACCACGTGATGACGACCGCGCAATCGGTCACCGGCGCGAGCGGGATACCGGTCGGCTACACCGCCCTGGTCATCACCTACATCGCCGTCGCGGGCGCGATGGTCTGGATCCTCCGGCGGCTGGCGCGCTCGCCGCTCAACCTCCCCGCGGCCGACGCGCCTCCGGACTCGACCTTGCAACGCGCCTGATGCTCAACGCGCTCCCCCTCGTGTTCGTGTTGATCGGCCTGGTGCTGTACACGGTGCTGGCCGGCGCGGACTTCGGCGCCGGCATGTGGCAGCTGATGAGCGGTCCGGGTGAGCGGGGTGCGCGGATCCGCGACCACTGCCATCACTCGATGGGGCCGGTCTGGGAGGCCAATCACGTGTGGCTCATCTTTGTGCTGACCGTGACGTGGACCGCGTACCCGGTGTTCCTCGGCTCGATCGCCTCGACCCTGTCGGTGGCACTGTTCGTCGCCGCGCTCGGCATCATCCTGCGCGGCGCCAGCTACGCGCTGCGCTCCGGGGCCGCCGGGACCCGGGAGCTGGTGACGATCGATGGGATGTTTGCCGTAGCGTCGCTGGTCACGCCGTTCGCGCTCGGCGCGGCCGCGGGCGGGATCGCGGCTGAACGGGTCCCGGTCGGGAACGCGGCCGGGCATCTCATCAGCAGCTGGCTGAACCCGACTTCGATCCTGATCGGTCTCTTGGCGGTGGCCTTCTCGGCCTACCTGGCCGCCGTGTTCCTCGCCGCCGACGCGGCGAGACGCGGAGACACTGAGCTCGTGGAGGCGTTCCGAGTGCGGGCACTGGCGTCGGGCGCGGCCGCGGGCGGCCTGGCGCTGGCCGGACTCATCGTCGTCCACGCCAACGACCATCCGCTGTACACGGGTCTCGTTCACGGCGCCGCGCTCGCGGTCCTCATCCTGTCGGTGTTGGTGGGAACCGCCACGATGGGGCTGAACGCGACGCGTCGATTCGAGTTGGCCCGCTACACGGCTGCGCTCGCGGTGGCTCTCGTCGTCGCGGACTGGGCGCTTGCGCGGTGGCCGACGCTCCTCCCGGGCCTGACGATCGACCAGGCGGCCTCCCCGCACGACACGATGGTGGCCGTCGTGGTGGCAGTCGTGGGCGGTGCCGTGCTCCTGTTCCCCGCGCTTGCCCTCCTGTTCACACTCACCCTGCGAGGCCACCTCGGAGCCCATGGCGAGGAGGCCGAGGCGACGGCGAGCGCCACTCGGACGGGCGTTGCGCACCTTTTGCTCGGACCGTCAATCGGAGCCCGACTGGCGGTGGCGCTCCTGATCGCCGGCTTCGGCCTGCTCACTGTGGCCGAGACATCCTGGGCCCACGCGTTCGGTGTCGTCAGCCTGCTCTCGTTCATCGTCGTGGCGTTCGCCGGGCTCGTGCCTCGGGCACTGGCCGAGGACGCCTGAGAGACACGGGAGATCACTTTCCCGGCGCGGTGGTCACAGAGAACGCCGCTCCGAACGGATCGGCGATGACGGCTTGACGCGTCGGGATGCTGTCGAACGGCGGGACGATGACACTTCCGCCGAGCTGAGGTGCACGCGCGGCGGCATCATCGGCGTCGATCACCCAGAAGTCGACGCTCCAGCGCGCCGGCCCATCGTCCTTGGCCATGACCGCGATCACGTCGCGCGGTACGGGCTGCTGAGGCTCGCCACCGACGTAGCCGGGGAGGCGGAACAGACTCACCCCCGGCGCGAACTCCTGGGTCTCCCATCCGAACAGGTCGCGGTAGAAGCGGGCCGCCGCGTCCGGGTCCGGTGTGTGCAGAGCGCTCATCGCGTATGCCGCCGGCTCGTTGACCCGCTGGCAGCCGTGCCGGTCGGCCGGCTCCCAGAGACCGATGATTGCGCCGGCGGGATCCTCGAGTGCCGCGACACGACCCGCCGGCAAAACATCGAGCGGCTCGACCACCACGCGGTCCGCGGCTCCGGCCGTCTCGTCGGCGCTCACCACCGATACGTACGTGTTCCAACCTGCCGATACCCCGGGTGGCGCCGAGGCGACCCCGGCCACGTCGCGCCCGCGCACCCTGGCCACGTAGTAGTTGCCGGGACCGGGTCCTTCGAACTCCCAGCCGAATAACTCCCCGTAGAAACGCAAGGCCTCGTCGACGTCTGTGACGAGATTGTCGACCCAGCACGGCACTCCGGGCGGATAGCTGTCTCGCTCACTCACTCTTGTTTCCTCCAAGATCGTAGTTGGAAAAACCAACCATATAGTTGGTTCTTCGGACTGTCAAGCGCTAGACTGCTCGACGTGCGCACCTACGGAGATTCCTGCGGAATCGCCCGCGCGCTCGATCTGGTCGGCGAGCGCTGGGCGCTGCTCGTGGTGCGCGAACTGCTGCTCGGCCCCAAGCGCTTCACCGACCTGCGCGCCGGCCTGCCCCACGTCGGCCCGGACATGCTGGCCCAGCGACTGCGCGAGCTCGAGCAAGCCGGCGTCGTGCAGCGGGCCAAGCTCCCCCCGCCGGCCGGCGCGCACGTGTACGAGCTGACCGGCTGGGGCCGGCAGCTCGAGCCGGTCGTGCTCGCCCTCGGTCGATGGGGAGCCCAGGCGCCGTTCCCCCCGGAGGCGGGCGAGCTCGGCGTCGATGCGATGGTCCTCGCGCTCAAGACGGTGTTCAACGCCGCGCGTGCCGAGAGCCTGCGCGACCAGACCTTCGAGTTGCGTCTCGGAGAGACGCCGTTCGCGGTTCGCGTGGGCGAGACCGTCCTGGAGGCCGCGCGGGGACCCGCCACGGATCCAGTGGCGACGATCACGACCGAGCCGGGGATCCTGCAGCAGGTGCTGTGGCGGGGTCGGGCGGTACGCGCCGGCGGCCTCGAGATAGACGGGGACCGGCGGGCGGGCGAGCGGTTCCTCACGCTGTTCCCAGCCCCGAGCTGAGGGGGCCGGTCACACGTGCGCCGGGCCGGGCAATGACGAGACCATGCAACTCTCAGCCACTCTCCTAGCCGTCATCGCCGCGACCGCAGCGGCGGCTCCGTCCAGCCCACCGCACCGGTTGACCGCCCGGCACCTGCGCCCCCGCGCGGGCGCCCTGTCTCGCGGCACCGCCGTCAAACAATCCGGCCTGGTCACCCCGCGCGTGTTCGCCAACGCCTCGGTCGGCTTCGCCCTGGCCAACACGCACAGTGCTCAGTACCCGGCGCGCAGCCTCAACGGTGGAAAGACCTGGCGGATCGATGGTCCGCAGGTGCACATCGACGCCGCGGACGCCCCCGAGGCGGTCGGCTCCGTGGGCGTTGCCGGCTCCCACACGTTCTTCGCCTACGGAAGCTCCGCCGTCGACGTCACCACCGACGGCGGGCGGACCTGGTGGGAGACGTTCCTGGGCGAGCTGGTCGTCGCGGTCGTGCCGGGACCGCGCCATGAGCTGGTCGCCTACGTGCAGCAGCAACTCGATCCGAACAGCATCCGCGGCACGGTCACGTGGCAGTACGTCTCACGCGACGGCGGCCGTCACTGGGTATACAGCTCTGCGCTCGGTGGCCTCTAGGCCACGCACCCCCAGATGGTGTGGCGCAGGGTGGCGGCCGGGGCCTGGGTCCAGACGATCGTGACCGCACCGCGACGTTCGAGCAATACGTGCTTGCCCGAGTCGTCACGTCGGAGCGCCGGCTCGATCCGCTTCGCCCGCGCGGCGTCGGTGTAGAAGGCGATGAACGTCGGATCGCTGGAGGAGCTGATCACCAGCTCGCCGTCGGGCTGCACCGGGTCGGGCGGGCGCGATGGAAACGCCGGGCCGCCCGCCGCGTGCAGCCCTTTCGACGTGAGGCAGCTGCGGCCGCTGTCGATCCGCGCGATCACGGCTCGCATGGAGCGCGAGAGCTTGAGCGGCGCGATCCAGCGGCAACCGTCCCGCAGGAGCTGCGGCACGCTCGGCGTCGGCCCATTGAACGTCGGGTTGCATCCCAGCCGCCGGCCGTCGTTCAACACGAACGTGCACGAGTTCCTGGTCTGCTTGCCGGCTCCGCCCGAAGCCGCGCAGGACGCAGAGTTCACCTGAGAGTCCGCCGTCGTCGACGCGGGGTGCGAGCCGCCGCAGCCGGCAGCCACGAGAGCCGTCCCAAGGCCGAGCAGCGCGAGCCGATGGCGCACGCGCACATCATCCCCCGCAGAACGCCTCGGTCACCGCCTGCCAGTCCGGGAAGTAGCGCCCGGCCGGGTAGTAGGCGCCCATCTGCGCGGCCTCGGAGCCATAGGCGACGTTCTGGATCGCCTGGTTGAACGAGGCGTCCGGGAGCATCTGCCGATAGAGCAGCACGCCCTGCGGCTGCGGCCCCCACGGCATCCAGCTGGCCACGCCGCGGCAGCGCTGCTGTGCCGCGGCCGGCCAGTCGCCCGGCGTCGCCACCACGATCGTGTAATCGCCATCGTGCTGCGCGACCTGGTCGTCGCGCAGGCAGGCCACGTAGCGCTCGCTGAATGGGTCGTTCTGGCAGAACGACCAGTAGCGAAGCTGGACCCCGGCCGGCATCGTCGCGGCGTCCGGGGACGTGGCGGCAAACGTCGGCGCCTGTCCGTGGAACACCACGATCGGACCGAACCCCTGGCTGAGGAACGCGTACACGTACGCGATGTCGAGGTTGGACAGGAAGCCGCCGCTCCCAAAGCTTCCGCACGGATCCGGGCCGGCCGTCGGCACCTGGTCGCCGAGGGCGTTGCCGAACAGCAGATCCGCTCCCGACCGGCAGATATTCACGAACTTGTGCCAATCGGGCGGGTTGCGGCCCGGATACGGCGGCCCGGCCCCGGCGCCGTCCTGCCCCGCGTAGGCGCCGGTCACCTGGGAGCTCGTCGGCTTCTCAACACCGCGGCACGGCGAGCTCAGCGACGGGGGACCGCTCGCGCCAACCGTCTCCCAGGTCACCTGCGGGAGGCCCACGCCGCCGGTGGCGTCGCGCCCGGCGTCGGGTTCGTACACGCGCAGGGTGAGAACGCCCGCCGGGTGAGCGGTCGGGTCGACGTAGATCGTGTTCGGCCCCGGCTGATCGGATGCGCTGAATGTGACGTACACCGTGTAGTGGCGCTCCGATGACGGGGTGTCCCGCGCCGCCCCGGGCAGGTACGGGTTCTCGCTGCCCGCGTCCGGTTGCAACTGGAAGTCCGACAGCTTGGCGAACGGCCGCAGCGCCGGGTCGTACACATTCCAGGACGTGTAACGCGCGTACGGGAAGACCCCGTCGATCCGCAGCCGCGTGCCCGGCACCGCCGTATAGCCGACCGACCAGTACTGGGCCGAGCTGTCGGGATAGAGGACATTGACCGTGTCCGGATCGAAACGGGTCGCGGTCAGCTGGCAGGTCTGATCGACGCCGTCCGCATTGGCGACGGTGGGCGCCGCCAGCGCGGCCGCCGACATGAATGCGAGCACGACTCGACGCACGGTTCCCTGCCGCTCGGACTCATACCCCCGCCCGATTCACCCCAACCCCGCCTCTCCCGCCTCTCCCGCCTCTCCCGCCGCGGCGACAGGGGCGGGTCAGAGTCGGGAGGCTTCGCGGCGCAGGACGTCCCAGGCGCGCCGGACGTCGTCCTCGGTCGTGCTCATCACCCCGACCGCCAGGCGAAGGACATACCGACCGTTCAGCACGCAGTGGGAGATGAACGTCTCACCGGATGCGTTGACCCGCTCGAGGAGCGTGCGGTTGCGTTCGTCCGAGTCCGCGTCCTCGCCGGCCAGACGGAAGCACACGACCGAGAAGCGGCGCGGCGCGCACAGCTCCCACCCGTCCGCGTCCGCCACCCAGCTCTCGAAGCGCTCGGCCAGCTCGACCCCGCTGCGGATGTGGCGCTGCAAGCCGCTCCGGCCAAAGCACCTGAGCACCGCCCACAGCTTGAGCGAGCGGAAGCGCCGTCCGAGCGCCGGGCCGTATTCGCTCAGGCTGAGCGCGTCCTCGGCGTCGGGCGTGCGCAGGTACTCCGGGATCAGGCTGAACGCGCGCCGGAAGTCGTCGGGCCGGCTGGTCCAGAGCAGCGAGCAGTCGACCGGCGCGAGCATCCACTTGTGCGCGTTGACCACGAGCGAGTCGGCCCGGTCGACGCCGTCGAACGCCCAGCGAAACTCCGGGCAGACCATCGCCGCGCCGGCGTATGCGGCGTCCACGTGCATCCATGTCCCGCTCGCCGCGCATGCATCGGCGATCTCCGCCACCGGATCGACCGCGGTGACCGCGGTCGTGCCGACGGTGGGCACGACGACGGCGGCCTCCGACAGGTCGCCGAGCGCGTCAACGCGCATCCGGAACTCGGAGTCGACCGGCACCTTGCGCAGCCGCATGCCGAGCATCCGCGCCGCCTTGTCGATCGACGAGTGCGTCTGCTCGGAGCAGACGATCAGATCGCGGCCGGTGGCCTCGCGGGCCGCGATGATCGCGGCGAAGGTCGAGGTCGACGCGGTGTCCTCGATGTGCCCATGCCACCCGGACGGGAGCCCGAGCAGATCGGCCGTCCACTCGAGCACCACGCTCTCGAGCTCGGTCGACGCCGGCGAGGTCCGCCACAGGATCGCGATCGTGTTGAGCGCGGCGGCCAGCATCTCGGCCAGGATCCCCGGCTCAGACGCGGTGGTGGCGAAGTAGGCGAAGTACCGGGGGTGCTGCCAGTGGGTCACGCCGGGGAGCAGGATCTCGTCGAGGTCGCGCAGCACATCGGCGAACGGCTCGGGATCGTCGGGGGCGCGGGAAGGCAGGCG
This sequence comes from Solirubrobacteraceae bacterium, assembly GCA_035252415.1. Taxonomy (GTDB): domain Bacteria; phylum Actinomycetota; class Thermoleophilia; order Solirubrobacterales; family Solirubrobacteraceae; genus Palsa-465. Next base: position 11,417 of record DATFDC010000370.1, on the reverse strand, counting down.
CGACCGGATCTCGCCAGGCGCCACCTGCGCCAACACGGGCAGCGAACCCACGCGCTCCAGATAATCCGCCGCCCAGTCGATCGCGGCGTGGCCGTCGCTGCGGAAGTCGCTCACGCCCGCGCGCCCGCGAACTCGTAGTGCACGCCGGTAAGCTGCTCGGAGACCTCCCACAGCCGCTTCCAGTCCGACTCGTCGTAGGCCTTGCCGGCGGCGGTGACCACCTTCGGATGGCCGCGCTGCTCGCCGGGGCCGCCGGGACCGATGTACGTGCCGCCCGGCAGATCGGGCACGGCGGCCGCGTACAGCGTGGGCAGCGCCCCCATGTCGGCACTCTGGGCGAACAGCCGGTTGCCGATCCACATGTACGCCTTCTCGTAGAAGCGATCGGGGGCGGCGAACTGGAGGTTGGTGGCCGCATAGCCCGGGTGGGCAGCCAGGCTCAGAAGCGCGGTATCCCCCTCAACCGCCCGCCGCTGGAGCTCGAAGCAGAACATCAGGTTGGCCAGCTTCGACTGGCCGTAGGCGCCCCACCGGCTGTACTTGCGCTCGCCCTGGAGGTCGTCGAAGTTCATCGTGCCGCGCCGATGCAGCGTGCTCGAGACCGTGACCACGCGCGGCGCCGCCGCCTTCAAGAGCACGGGCATGAGCAGCCCGGTCAAAGCGAAGTGCCCCAGGTGGTTGGTGCCGAACTGGCTCTCGAACCCGTCACGCGTCAACCGCCGTGGCGCGGCCATGATGCCGGCGTTGTTGATCAGCAGGTCGAGTCGCTCATGACCGCCCGTGGCCTGCGTGGCGAAGTCACGGACCGACCCGAGGTCGGCCAGATCGAGCGACGCGACCTCGAGCGCCGCGCTCGGAACCGCCGCCCGAATCCGCCCCGCCGCTTCCTCGCCCTTTCCCACGTTGCGGCAGGCCAGCGTCACCGCTGCGCCCGCGCGGGCCAGTTCCCGCGCGGTGGCCAGACCGAGGCCGCTGTTCGCCCCTGTGACGATCGCCGTGCGCCCACTCTGATCGGGGATGTCCGCAGCGGTCCACCTACCCGCCGCCATCGAGCACCTCGAACTTGATCCCCGCCGCGACCAGCCGCCGGCGCAGCGCGTCACCCATCGCCACCGCCGGCGTCACCTGCCCGGATCGCGACGGCAGCTCATCGAAGGCCAGAGACAGCGCGGACTCGGCGAGCATCTTCGATGTCTCCGTGTAGCCGGGATCGCCGCCCGAGACCTGGGTCCGGACCCGGCGCCCACCGGACCGAGCCTCGAACCGGACCCGGAACCACGACTTCGCCCGCTTCTCCTCGGAGGGCCCCTCGCCGGAGCTCTTGAGCTTGAGCAGCAGATCGCGGGCCGGTGGGATCTGCGCCAGCCCGATCACCACACCGGCCGCGGCGCCCAGCCCGACCACCATCGGCAGCGGCCCGACGACCGCATAGTGGCTGTAGGTGAAATCGGGTCCGTAGCGGTCAAGCGCGCGAGCCGAGCGCTTGACGGTCACCGGATCGACGGTCGGGACCGGGACGACCCAGCCCCCGGCGAAGTCGTTGCGGTGCGGCTTGCCCGGGATGTCCGCGACGCGCCGACCGGACAACCTCTCCTCGCGCCGGCGCCGCTCTCGCGCCACCTTCGCGCCCGAGCGCAACCGGCCCAGGATCTCGATCGTCGACTGGTAGGTGCCGCCGGAGATCGCCGCGTTGGTGCGCATGAAGCCGTCGACCGCGATCGGCACGCCCTCCGGCAGCTGCTCCACCGTGAACTGGACGCCGAGGTCGTAGGGGATCGAGTCAAACCCGCACGAGTGGACGAGCCGCGCCCCGCTGGCCACCGCCTGCTCGTGATAGCCCAGCCACATCCGGTCGACGAACTCGGGCTCGCCGGTCAGATCGACGTAGTCGGTCCCCGCGGCGGCGCAGGCCGCCACCAGCGGCTCGCCGTAGCGGATGTACGGGCCGACCGTGGTGATCACCACACGCGTCGCCTCGGCGAGCTCGCGCAGCGAGTCCGCATCGGTCACATCGGCGGTCAGCAGCGCCACGTCGGCGGCTCCCGGCCCGAGCCGCGCGCGGACCTGCTCAAGCTTCTCCATGTTCCGCCCGGCCAGCGCCCACCGGGTCTCGGGCGGCGCGTTCCGGGCCAGATATTCGGCGGTCAATGCCCCGGTGAACCCGGTGGCGCCGAACACCACGATGTCGTATGAGCGGTCAGCCACCGGCGTCGCCGAGCTCACGGGCCACGCGGAGCGCCTCGTCGATGTCCACCCCGGCGCGCGCGGCCACCCAGCACGCCGCGGGGGCAGCCACCCGCTCCGACGAATGGGCCGCTTCTCCCGCCACGTCGAGGATCTTCTTGAACTCCTCGGTCGTCAGCGGCGGCGTGCCGAGCTTCTCTGCGTAGGCGTCAAGCCATTCGCGCGCGTTCATGCGCGCTGACTCTAGCTATGTCTAGCTCGCGACCGCCGGCGCCCGCTCAGGCTCGGCGGTCACCTCGCCCGGGGGCGTCGCCGCCCCGCCGGTCGAAGGCGCGAGCACCCGCAGCGCATCGACCGGCACGTGCACGGCCACCGGCGTCCCGGACGCGTACGTGGTCGACTCGCCGGTGTTGGCGATCGAGGCCTGCACGGTCTCGCCGGTGGCCAGGCGCGTGATCACCTGGAGGTTCGCGCCGACGTACACGGTGCGCTCGACCATGCCCGGAACGCAGTTCTCGCGCGGCGCGCCGTGCGGCAGCAGGGCGAGGCGCTCGGGCCGGGCCACGACCTTGACCGCCCCGTGCGCGGCCACCTCCCCACACCCCGCGCGGAGCCGAAACTCACCGATCCGCACCACCCCATCACCAAAAGCCTCCGCGTCCATCAGGTTGGAAACCCCCAGAAAGTCGGCCACGAACACGGTGGCGGGCTGCTCGTACACGGCCTCGGGCGTCCCGATCTGCTCGATCCGCCCACCGTTCATGACCGCGATCCGGTCGCTCATGCTGAGCGCCTCCTCCTGATCGTGGGTCACGAACACGAACGTGATCCCGACCTCCTCCTGGAGCGCTTTCAGCTCGAGTCGCAGCTGCTTCCGGATCTTGGCGTCAAGCGCGCCGAGCGGCTCGTCGAGCAGCAGCACGGCCGGCCTCAGCACGAGAGCGCGCGCCAGCGCCACCCGCTGCTGCTGACCGCCCGAGAGTTGTCGCGGCCGGCGGTGCTCCAACCCGCCGAGCTCGACCAGCTCGATCGCCTCGGCGACCCGGCGCCGAACCTCGTCCTTGCCGACGCGCCGCCGGCGCAGACCGAACGCGATGTTGCCGAACACGTCGAGGTGCGGGAACAGCGCGTAGCTCTGGAACACCGTGTGCACGTTGCGTTCGTGCGGGGGCACCGCGGCGACGTCGACCCCGTCGAGCACGATCTGGCCGGCGGTGGGCTGCTCGAACCCGGCGATCATCCGCAGCGTGGTCGTCTTGCCGCACCCCGACGGCCCGAGCAGAGAGAAGAACTCGCCCGGCTCGATCGTGGCGTCGATGCCGTCGACCGCGACCGCGTCCTCGAAGCGCTTGGTCAGTCCGCGCAGTTCGACGCCACCCGAGGCCATCAGGCTGCCGCCTCCAAACCGGACAGCTCGCGCAGGGCCGAGACGCCGCTCGGCGCGGCGCGGCGACCGAGCACCGAGTAGACGGCGTAGGCGATCCCCACCCCGAACAGCGTCGTCACGACGAGGATCGACGCGAGCGCGTTCAGAGCCGGGGTGGTCGTTCCCCCGCGGGCGTTGGCGTAAAGGAACATCGGGATGGTTGTCGTCGACGCGTTGGATGACATGTACTGGGTGACCACGAAGTCGTCAATGGAGAGCGCGAACACGATCAGCATGCTGGCCAGGATGGCCGGCGCCAGCAGCGGCAGCAGGACCAGGCGCAGCGCGGCCACCGGCGTGGCCCCGAGGTCGCGGGCCGCCTCCTCGTACTCGGGACCGATGCCGGCGAGCCGGCCGCGGACGATGACCACCACGTAGGAGAGCGAGAACGTCACCTGGCCCACGACCTGGGCGACCGTCCCGAGGTGAACCAGGCTGAACGGCACCAGCGAGAGTTGGGTGAACACGAGCAACAGCGAGACCGCCATCACGATCTCCGGGGTGACCAGCGGCACCAGCATCAACCCGTTGGCGGCGCCCGACCCGCGCCCGCGCCAGCGCGCCAGACCGAGCGCCAGCAGAACCCCGAGCGGCGTGGCGATCACCATGTCGAGCGCGGCCAGCGACAGGCTGTGGACCAGCGCGTGGGTGTAGAGCGAGTCGTGGAAGATCGACTGGCTCGGATCGCCCCACCACCAGCGAATCGAGAAGCCCTGCCAGACGCTGCGCGAGTGCCCCTGGTTGAAAGAGAACAGCATCGCCACGACCACCGGCAAGAGCGCCCAGGCCATGTAAAGCCACGTGGTCGCCACGAGGAAGCGCGGCTTGCCCCATGGATTGCGCAACCGCGCAGGCAGGCTCACGCCAGCCTCCGCGCGTCCCGGGCCGTGGCGTAGACGTAGTAGAGCATCAGCACGGCCAGGATCGCCATCAGCACAAGGACCAGCGCCGCGCCCAGGTTCTTCTCGGGACCGCCCTGGACGAACAGGTTGATCTCGTTGCCGAGCATGTTCGTGCGGGGCGAGGCCGAGATCAGGTCGTTGGTGTAGTAGTCGCCGAACATCGGCAGCACGACCAGCGCCGCGCCAGCCAGGATCGCCGGCCGGCTGAGCGGCAGGGTGACTCGCAGGAAGGCCTGCCACGGGGTTGCGCCCAGGTCGCGAGCGGCCTCGATCTGGCTCTGGTCGATCCGGTCGATCCCGGCGAACACGGGCAGGATGAAATACGGGATGTAGCCGTACACGAGGGCGAGGATCACCGAGTACGCATTGCCGTTCAGCCAGTCCGGCGGGTGCGCGATCCCGATGTCGATCAGCAGCTTGTTGACGTAGCCGTCGCTCGAGAGCAGTCCGATCCAGGCCAGCATCCGCAACAGGTAGCTGACCCAGAACGGGATCACCATCAGCACGATCAGCAGCGTCTTGGAACGCTTGGCGTGGCGAGCCACGTAGTAGGCGACCGGGTAGCCGATCGCGAAGCACAGCGCGAGCGACACGCTCACGTAGACCAGAGTGTTGCGCACCGCCGGCCAGTACTCCCCACCGGGCAGCGCACCCGAAAACGCCTTCGACACCCATCCCGGGTTCCACGCCCCCGGGCTCCACGCGGGCACCGGTTCGAGCAGCAGGTTGACCTTCCCGAGCGCCATGGCCAGCACCGCATAGGCCGGGACGACCACGAACAGGCACAGCCAGACGACGCCGGGGATCGCGAAGCCGCGCCAGTAAGCAGAGCGCGTGGTCAGGCCGACTTGACCGCCGCCCACGCGTTCTCCCACAGCACTTCGCCAGCGTTCGAGAGCGGACCCTGCACCAGCCCGTTCTTGAACTGTGCTTCACGGATGATCGTCGTCTTCAACGTCGGCGGGATCAGCCCCAGCTTGACCAGCGACTCCGGTGTCATCGCGTTGATCGGCTGCTGGTAGTAGGTGTAGGTGAAGTTCTTGAACACCTGCTTCTCGTCGAGCACGTGGTTGAGGAAAAGGTGAGCCAGGACCGGGTTCTTGGCTCCGCGGAGGATCGCGAACGTGTCGTTGTCGATCGGGCCACGTCCGTCGGCCGGCCACCAGTAGCGGAACACCGACGCCTTGGTTCCCTGGGGCGCGTAGGTAGGGACCGACGCCATGTCACCCGACCACGCCTGGTGCAGCCACAGTGAGCCGTCGGCCAGATGCTGATATTCGTTGGTGTCGAACTTCAGGTTGGCGCTGTTCACCAGTTGCACGAGCGCGTTCTTGGCCGCGTTCACCTGCTGTGGATTCTCGGTGTTGACGTCGGTGACGCCGTTGTGCAGCAGACCCATGGTCAGCCCCTCGTGCTGGTCGTCGAGCAGGCCTACCTTCCCCGAGATCTTCGGGCCCTCGCTCCACAGCGCGCTCCACGGGTTACTGAGGTTGGCCGGATCGAAGCCCGGCAGCTTGTCGGTCCGCCAGCCGATGCCGGTCGTGTAGATCGTGTACGGCACCGTGTAGCGGCTGCCCACGTCGTACCACGGATTGGCCAGCGACGGCCACACGTTCTGCTTGAGGTTGGGGATGTAACTGAGGTTGATCGGCTGAAGCACCTTGCCGGCGACCAGGCGCTCGAGGAACACCAGCTCGGGTACGAACACGTCGAACTGCACCGCGCCACTCGAGATCTTCGCCACGGCTTCGTCAATCGTCGTGAACGTACTGATTTCAACCTTGACCCCGTACTTCTTCTGGAACGCCTTGACCACGTCGGTGTTGATGTACGAGTCCCAGTTGTAGAACTGAAGCGGGCCCGCCTCGGGCTTCAGTCCCGAGGCGATCGGCTTGTTGTCGGCGTAGATCGGCAGCGTCAGCGGGCGGTTGGGGCGTGCCAGCGGAAGTCCGCCCGGTCCGACCGGCGCCGCTGCCGCCTTGGTCGCCGTGACCTGCGGGGTGGTGCTGCCGCACGCCTCGAGCACGCTTGGGAAGGCCAGCCCGGCCGCGGCGATGCCGGCGCGCCGGATGAACGTCCTGCGGGTGCTGCCATTCATCTGCTCGCTCCTCTCTTCACGGTGACGTCGCTGGGTTGCAATTCGCACCCGAGCTCCGCCGAGGCCATGGCCAGGCATCGTTTGACCATGCGCTCCGCGGTCACATCCGGCTGACCCAGCGTCACCTGCACGCCGAGACCGTCCATCAGACCGCTCAGCGCAATCGCGAACTCGTCGGGATCGACCTCGCCCGCGAAGTCCCCCGACGCCTGCCCTTCGCGCACGATGTCGGCGATCAGCTTGCGCTGGCGGCGGTCGAGGCGGAAGTAGGTGCTCCGCACGGCCGGATCGCGGCGCGCGCGCACCCACATCTCCATCCAGAGCGTCCAGTCGCTCAGCCCGCCCGGCCCCAGGCTGGTCTCCTCGATCAGGTGCACGAGCTTGTCGGCCGCCCCTTCGCGCTGGGCCTGCCCGTCCAACAGGCGGGCGTAGAAGTCACGGTCGGTGTAGTCGACTGCCTCCTCGAGCAACCGGTCCTTCGACTCGAAGTAGTAGAGGATGGTCGGCGAGCTAGTGCCCGCCCGCTCGGCGATGTCGCCGATCCGGGTGTCGAACAGCCCGCGCTCGTACAGCACGTCGGCCGCCGCAGCGATGATCTGCGGCTTGCGCAGGTGCTCGACTTTAGGGCGCGGGCTCACGCCTGTTCCGGCTCCTCTCCTCGGACGAATTCGTTTACTGAATCGCCGTTCAGAAAACTACCGTGGCCGTGCGGCGGATGTCAAGCGGCCCGCGTGGCGGTCAACTGCTCACCGCCCAGGCCGAGCTCGCGGGCCAGCGCGGCCGACACCGATCGCTGGGCTCGCTCGAGCGGGATCCCGCGGTCGCCGATCAGCGTGCGGATGCCGTAGCCGTCGATCAGGGCCAGGGCGCGGTCGGCCACGTCGTCGGGATCGCAGCGGGCGAACTCGCCGTCGTTCACCCCGGCGGTGATCTCATCGGCGAACCAGGCGTGCAGGCGCGCGTAAAGCTCTTCGGCGACCGGCCGGAGCTCCGGGGTGCGTGCGGCACGCAGCCACAGCTCGACCCACAGCACCCAGTCCTGCCGGAGTGACTCCGTCGCGGGCAGACACGCCTCGACCATCGACTGAAGACGCGCCGCGTGCGTGGTGTCCGGCAGCTCCTCGCCGCTGGTGATCCGCGCCTGGCCGGCGTGCACGTAGGAGTAATCGAGCGCCTCGGCGAGCAGAGCGTCCCGGGTCGCGAAGTGATAGTGGACGAGCGCCGGCGACACCCGCGCCTCCATCGCGATGCGGGCGATCCGCACCCCGTCGATCCCCTCGCTGGCGATCTGCCCGACCGCGGCGGCGAGGATGCGCTCGCGCGCGCTCACCCGCCCGCTCACCCGCTCGGCGCCTCGGCGAGGTCGGCGCGGATCCGATCGGCGAACCACGCCACCGCGGTCTCCCGGCGCGACAGCGGGCCACACCGGTAACCGCGCGTGCGCAGGCCGAGCTGGACGTTCCTGACCAGATCGATGTCCTCCTTGAGCACCAGTGTGTTCAGACGATTGTTCATCCACTGCACCGCGCGGGTGCGGGGTCCGGTATGGCGTGAGCGGTAGCCGGCGAACACGTCGCGGGTGCGGCCGATGCCGTCCGGGAGCATCTGCCAGGTGTTGACCTGGTCGGGATACAGGTCGATCGTCGTGTTCGGATAGATGAACACGTAGCGCCAGGTTTGCCGGTCGTCGTCGGTGAGCCCCGGCATCGGCGTGACCAGCTGGGCATACAGGCGCTCCAGCCGATTGCTGCTCGGCTTCGCGCGCAGGGGTGCATCGACCCAGACGTAGTGCTCGTGCAACTCGGTGTCGTAGTGCTTGTAGTCGAGCATCCGCATCAGCCCGGGATGGGCAATGGGGATGTGGTAGCCCTCGAGGTAGTTCTCGGCCACCACCTTCCAGTTGGCGGGCTGGCTTCCGCCGGCCGGTGCGAACGACTCGAGCTCCGCGATCCGGTATCGCTCCAGACGAGACGCGAGATCGCCGGTGAGCGCGGCGAGCGGCGCGGCATCCGGGTCGAGGTTGACGAACACCAGGCCACATAGCTCTTCGACGCGCACCGGGTGCAGCCCGAGCGTGGACTTGTCCAGCCGCCCGCCGAACTGAAGCGCCTCGGGAACACCGATCAGGCTGCCGTCGAAGCGGTAGGTCCAGCCGTGGTAGCGGCAGCGGATCGCGCCCTTGCACTGGCCCGTGCCGGTGAGCAGGCACGACGCGCGGTGGCGGCACACGTTGCGATACGCGCGCAGGCCGCCGGATTCGTCGCGCAGCACGAGCACCGGCTGGGACCCCGCAAATCCGGTCGTGTAACTGCCCGCGCGCGGAAGCGCCGAGACGTGGCCGATCAGCTGCCAGGTCCGTTCGAAAATCAGCCGCTGTTCGACCTCCAGCACGTCCTCGTCGAGGTACACCCACGGCTCGAGCGCCTCGCCGAGGGGGGCCTGAACGTCGCTGACAGCGGTCATGAGCTAACCATCCTGACTTTGTGATCAGTTTGCGTTAGTCTACCGCCCATGGTCAAGCGCGCGTCGTGGCTGTCGGTCACGCCGGAGCCCGAACGGGAGCTTCCGCAGGCCGTGGCAACCCTGATTCGCGGTGCGCGGCCGAGCGAGGACGCGGTGGCGGACGAGGCAGCGCGGCTCGAGCGACTCGTGCTCCGCGGCACCCAGCGCGGCTGGAACCAGTACCTGCACCGCGTCGTCGAGCTGATCGAGCAGCGGGCGGACGAACCAGACCCCGATGTGGCGCGGGCGTGCACGCTGGCCGCCCGAGTCCTCGCCAATCACCACAACCTGTTGCTGGCGCTGCCCGGGCGGGGCGCGCAGCAGACCGAGGCAGACCGGCGCCGGCTGGCCCAGCTGCTCGCCAACGGAAGAGAGGATCAACCATGAGCATCGCCGTCGCCCCCGGCCACGACCTCACCGCCGACCAGCTCGAGCTCCAGCAGCGCGCGCGGGCATTCGTCGAGAGCGTGCTGATCCCGCTCGAGCTCGAGTCCGAGGAGCGCGGCGGCCAGCTGCCCGAGGCGACGGTCGAGCTGATCAAGCAGGAGGCGATTGCCGCCCGGCTGAACGGCGGACGGTTCGCCCCCGAGTACGGCGGCCAGGGCTGGACGATGCTCGAGTGGTTCCTGGTCAACGAGCAGTTCGGTCGAGTGACGGGCGGCCTGCACTGGCACGTGCCGAGCGCGTACAACGTCCTGATGCAGGGAACGCCCGAGCAGATCGAGCGCTACCTGCTCCCCGCCCTGCGCGGCGAGGGCGGCGATGCCTACGCGGTCACCGAAGCCGACGCGGGCTCCGATCCGAGCGGCATCTCGACCACCGCGGTCGGGAGCGACGGGGGGTGGCGGATAAACGGCGAGAAGTGGTTCGTGACCTCAGGCGACGTGGCTCGCGTGCTGATCGTGATGGCGCTGGCGATCGACGGCTCGGACCGTCTGCCCACGCTGTTCCTGGTCGAGCCCGGCGCCCGAGGGGTCGAGTTCGTGGACAACCCGCGGTTCACCCACAACTATCCCCATGGTCATCCGACGATCCGGTTCACCGACGTCGAGGTCGGGCCCGACGCGGTGATCGGCGGGGTCGGCAACGGCGATGCGCTCCAGCGCGCGTGGTTCACCGAGGAGCGCCTGGGCATCGCCACCCACGGGCTCGGCGCGATGTGGCGCCTGCTCGACGAGACCACCGAGTGGGCGCTCCACCGTGTCCAGGGCGGGCGGCGGATCATGGATTACCAGGGGATCTCGTTCCCGCTGGCCGACTCGGCCACCGACGCGACTCTCGGCCGCCTGCTCGCCCTGCACGTGGCCGGGATGGTCGACTCCGGCGCCGACCTCAAGCTGATCCACGCCAAGGCCTCGATGGCCAAGCTGTTCGTCTCCGAGGCGGCCGGCCGGTGCGCCGACCGGGCCGTGCAGGCGTTCGGCGGGCGCGGCTACCTGCGCTCGAACGTGGCCGAGCGGTTCAACCGCGAGTTGCGCGTGGACCGCATCTGGGAGGGCACGAGCGAAGTGCAGCGCCTGATCATCGCCCGTGCCCTCGAGCGCCGCGGCGTCGAGGCGACGATCCACTGATGGACCTCACTCGCCTCCTGCGCCCGCGCTCGATCGCGGTCCTCGGCGCCACCGACCGCCCCGGCAGCTACGGGGCCCAGGCGCTGCTCAACCTCGATGCGATCGGGTTCGACGGACACGTGTACGGCGTCAATCCGCGGCGGGCCGAGGTCCTGGGAAGACCGTGCCTACCGACGCTGGCCGACCTGCCCGAACCGGTTGACGGGGTGGTGATGGCCATCCCCGCCGCCGGCGTCCCCGGGGCCGTCGAGGAGGCCGGCGCGCTCGGCTGCGGCGGCGCGGTGGTGATCGGAGCCGGTTTCGCCGAGGTGCCCGAGGGCGTCGCACTCCAGCAGGAGATGGTGGCCGCGGCCTCGCGATCGGACTTTCCCGTGTGCGGTCCGAACTGCAACGGGATCGTCGCGATGCACGCCCGCGCTGTCCTATGGGGCGACGCGCTCACTCCGCGGGAGCCTGGCCCGGTGGCGCTGGTCTCCCAGAGCGGGAACGTGGCGGTCAACGCGCTCGCCACGAAACGCGGCCTGCGCTTCCACACGGTGATCGCGAGTGGCAACCAGGCCGTGCTGGGCGCCGCTGACTACGTCTCGTTCCTGGCGAGTGAACCCGGCGTCGGCGCGATCGCCCTGTACCTGGAGGACGACGGCGGCCCGCGCCTGTGCGAGGGCCTCGCGGCCTGCGCGGATGCGGGCATGCCGGTGGTCGTCCTGAAGGTCGGTAGCTCGGCGGCCGGCGCG
>DATFDC010000369.1:0-9822 GCA_035252415.1 Solirubrobacteraceae bacterium | reverse complement strand
CCCGAGCCTACCTCCCTCTGCTCGCTGCCCTCGCCGCCAACGCCCCGTTCTACGAGGGGCAGGAAACCGGCCTGGCCTCGGTCAGGGCCAAGATCGGCGAGCTCCTGCCCCGCCAGGGCGTCCCGCCGCCGTTCGAGAGCTGGGAGCAATACGCCGGCGCGCTGGCCTGGGGCGCGAAGACGGGAGCGTTTCCCGGCGCGAGCAGCTGGTGGTATGAGCTCCGGCTCCACCCCCGATTCGGAACGCTCGAGCTCCGCGTGCCCGACGCCCAGAGCACGGTCGGCGACGCGGTGGCGATCATCGCGGTGGGGCAGGCGCTGCTCGCCTGGCTCGGTGCGCGACACGACGGCGGGGACCTCGATGCGCCGGTCGCGACGTGGCGGATCGAGCAGAACCGCTGGTGGGCCTGCCGCGACGGCGTGGACGGCGATGTGGCGGATCTGGACACCGGCGAGATGCGCCCGACCCGCGAGCGACTGGCCGAGTTGCTCGACGCGCTCGAGCCCGTGGCCGGCCGGCTGGGCGCCTCCGAGGGCCTCGCGCGCGCCCGTGAGCTCGTGGAATGCAACGGCGCGATCGCGCAGCGCCGGGAGGCCGCGCGCGCCGGCATCTCCTCCGTCCCTGGCTGGCTGGCCAGCAAGTTCTTGGACCCCTGAGCCTGGGTACATTCAAGCTCGTATGAGAAGCCTCCCATCCCCCCGTGGACCGGTCACCGAACGGCTGATCGCCGGGCTCGGCCACGAGCCCGGAAGTTTGGACGCCGGCGCCCTCCCGCGGTTCGACGATCCGCTGTCCGACGAGGACCTCCAGCTCGCGCTGTACCTGTGCTACGAGCTGCACTACCGCGGCCTGCCGGGCGTGGACGACGAATGGGAGTGGGATCCGGGCCTCCTGGCCTTCCGTGGTCGCCTCGAGCGGGTCTTCGAAGGCGCCCTGATCGCCGCCGTGCCACCCGCCACCGACCCGGTCCCGGCCGCGGACATCGACCTGGCCCTGCGGGCGATCGCCGAGGAGGACGGCCCGTCGCTTTCGTCCTACATCAAGGTCAGCGCGAGCTTCGAGGAGGCCCTCGAGTTCGTCGTTCATCGCTCCGCCTACCAGCTCAAGGAGGCCGATCCGCACTCCTGGGCGATCCCGCGACTGTCGGGGGCGCCCAAGGCGGCGATGATCGAGATCCAGAGCGATGAGTACGGCGGAGGGCGGGCCGAGTGGATCCACGCCGAGCTGTTCGCCCGGGCTATGCGCGCGCTCGGCCTCGATTCCGAATACGGCGCTTACCTCGAGCTGATCCCGGGCATCACGCTCGCCACGGTCAACCTGATGTCGCTGTTCGGCCTGCACAGACGGTGGCGAGGAGCGATCGTCGGTCATCTGGCTCTGTTCGAGATGACCTCCTCGATCCCGAACCGTCGCTATGCCGAGGGTCTGAGAAGGCTCGGGTTCGACGGGGACGCGACCCTGTTCTTCGACGAGCACGTGACCGCCGACGCGGTGCACGAGGCGATCGCCGCGGTCGACCTCGCCGGCGGCCTCGCCCATCAGGACGCGGCGCTGGGCGCTGACATCGTCTGGGGGGCCCGCACGCTGGCCCATCTCGATGCACGGTGGACCTCACACGTGCTGGACTGTTGGGGCGAGGGACGCACCTCGCTCCTGGGCGAACTGCCCGTCCACCAGCACGACATCATCGCCGCATCACGCTGATGCCCGACACTCCCACGATGGCGACTTCGTCGGCCGACGCCCAATCCGAAGCCGGGCCTCTCCGCCGGATCGGCCTGGTCGTCCACCCGAGCCGCAGCGTGGATCGCCCTTTGGGCCTGGTCAGGGAGTGGAGCCAGGAGCGTGGCGTCGAGCTCACGCAGGTGCCGGCCGCCTATAGCCAACGGCGCGTGGCCGGAGAGGCCGATCCGGGCGAGGCCGATCTGATCGTGTCGATCGGGGGCGACGGCACCACGCTGGCCGCGTTGCGCAGCGCCGCGACGGCCGACCGTCCGGTTCTCGGGATCGCCTGCGGGAGCCTCGGCGCGCTCGCCACCGTGGCCGTTCCCGACGTGACCCGCTCCCTCGAGCGCTTCAGCCGGGGCGAGTGGCAGCCGCGCCACTTCCCCGCTCTGGCGGTGAGCCGCTCGGATGGCGAGCCGCTGTTTGCCCTCAATGATGTCGCGGTGGTCCGCGCGGGTGGCGGGCAGGTACGCGTGAGCGCCCACGTCGACGGCAGCCTGTACGCGCGGATTGCCGGCGACGGCGCGATCGTGAGCACGCCGATCGGCTCGAGTGGGTACACGATCTCAGCCGGCGGTCCGCTGCTCGCCGGCGGGCTCGAGGGGTTCGTGTTCACCCCGCTGCCCAAGCATGGGGGCTTCGCTCCGCCGGTCGTGATCCCGGCAAAGTCCGTGCTCGAGCTCGAGGTGGGCGCCGGCTTTGGGGGAGCCCGGCTCGAGGTCGATGGCCAGGTGGCGGCCGAGCAGGCGCACTCGCTGGCCATCCGCTGGCGCGAGGCGGTGGCCACGATGGTCAGCTTCTCCGACCAGGAGACGCTGTCGGCCGGCCTGCGGCGGCGCCGGATCATCGTTGACAGCCCGCGCGTGGCGGCTGACGTCGAGCGCGAGGGCGGCTGCCCGGAGTGACGATCAGGCCCCGGTGCCCGGGGCGCGGAAGCCGATCAGCTTGTGCGTCCCGTCGCACAGCGGCCTCAGCTTCGACTTGCCGCAGCGGCACAGCGCCACGGCGTTTCGCGGCCGGGCGATCGGCGAGCCGTCGGGCCAGGCGAGCTCGACCGGGCCGCGGACGAGCAGCGGGCCGTCGCGGTACGGAGTGATGATCACGGTGTCCTTGCCGGGCATCGAGGACGCCCGTACCCGGCGATCAGCCGCTTGACTCAGGAGCGGTCTCCGGAAATGCCACGGTCACCCGGAGTCCGCCCTCCGGCCGCGCCTCGGTCCGCATCGCGGCGCCGTGGGCCTCGGCGATCGCCTGGACGATCGACAGCCCCAGTCCCAGCCCCTCCCCGTGCCCGTTCTCCCCGGCGCGGTAGAAGGGCTTCACGAGCTCCGGCACATGGACGGGCTCGACGACCGGGCCCACGTTGGTCACCTCGATCGTCGGCAACCCGTCCCGCCGGCCGGTCCAGGCGCTCACCCACCCGTCCGGCTGGTTGTGGCGGACCGCGTTCTCGACCAGGTTGGCGACCAGGCGCTCGATCATCGCCTGATCGCCGGTGGTGCTCGCGTCGCCCAGCTCGGTGCGCACCTGCAGGCCGTTCGAGGGCGCCGCCCGGACCACTTCGGCGGTGATCTTGCGCAGGTCGACCGGCGCGCGCGATTCCAGGCCGCGCTGGCTGCGGGCCAGCGTGAGCAGCGCCTCGATCAGCCGCTCCTGCGACTCACTGGCCGCGAGCACGCGCCGGCAGGTGTCGCTCAGCGAGTCGACCGTGGGGTGCGGATCGGCCAGCGCCACCTCGACCAGCGTGCGCTCGAGCGTGATCGGGGTGCGGAGCTCGTGCGACGCGTTGGCCACGAACCGGCGTTGGGACTCGAACGCCGCCTCCAGCCGCCCCAGCAGGCCGTCGAACGTGTTCGCAAGCTCCTTGAGCTCGTCGTCCGGGCCGTCGAGGGCCAGCCGCTCGTGCAGGTTGCGCTCGGAGATCCCGCGCGCCCGGGAGCTCATCGTGCGGACCGGGCGCAGCGCCCGGCCGGCCATCACCCAGCCCAGCCCGATCGAGGCCAGGGCCATGATCGCCAGCGCGAGGCCGGAGCGGGTGAGTAGCGTGGAGAGCTGCGCGCGTGAGACCTGGTTGATGCCCGCATTGGCCTTGGCCTGGACCGCATCCAATTGCTTCGCCTGCGCCGCGGTCAGGCGCTTGAACGTCGCGTTCACCTGGCCGGCGTAGGCCTGGAATCCCACGACCTTCCCGGAGGGGTTCTTCTGCTGGAGCAGAACCGCCGGGCCGGAGCCCGGGTTGGTCGTGATCACCGCTTTGATCCCGGGCGGCAGTGACGGAAGCTTGCCGCCCGCGACCTGACGAGAGACGACGAACTTCCGGGCCGCCTCCGTCGTGCTGTCGTGGGCGACCAGCCCGTACGTGATCGCCAGCAGCGCCGTTCCCGCGATCAGGAACAGCAGGCCGTAGAGCATGGTCAGCCGGAGCCGGATGGTCCGGCGAGGCAGCCAGCGGCGGGGAATCCAAGGTCTAGATCCGATAGCCGGCACCGGGCACGGTCTCGATGATCGGCGGGTCTCCGAGCTTACGGCGCAGCCGGCTGATCGTCACCTTGACCACCGCCGAGAACGGATCGGCGGCCTCGTCCCACCCCCTGGCTAGGAGCTCCTCGGGCGAGACGACCGTGCTGCGCGCGGCCAGCAACAGCTCGAGCACGGCGAGCTCCTTGGCGCTCAGATCGAGCCGGCGGCCGGCCCGCTGCGCGATGCGCCGGCCGGTGTCGAGGGTCAGATCGCCGCTGCGCATGACCGGCGCCAGCGCCGGCTGGGAGCGCCGGGCCAGCGCCCGGATGCGCGCGATCAGCTCAGCGAACGCGAACGGCTTGGGCAGGTAGTCGTCGGCCCCCAGGCTGAGCCCGGCCACCCGGTCCTCAATGCCGGCGGACGCGGTCAGCATCAGGACCCGCGCCCGGCCGCCCTCCTCCACCAGCGTCTCGCACACCCGATCGCCGTGCACTCCGGGCAGGTCGCGATCGAGCACGATCACGTCGTAGTCGTAGATCGCCGCCTGCCGGAGACCCGCAGCACCGTCGAGCGCGATGTCCACGGCCATGCCCTCGCGCTGCAGACCGAGCGCGACCGTTTCGGCCAGCTCCGCCTGATCCTCGATCACCAGCACTCGCATTCGCCCTCGCGCCTCACCATCGAATGGTGCCAGGGAGCATGGTCGGGGCCCGGTAACGCAGCGGTAACAGCACCCGTTCCTGCCGTGTTACGCCCGGTTTCGTACCACTTGGGCATGCGACGCACCATCCTCCTCCTCACCGCGGTCCTCGGGCTGGCGGCCTGCGGCTCCTCCCGGCCGAACACCGACGGGTCGACCGCGGCCCAAAGCGATCCCGCCAACGCGTCCAAGGCGCTCGCGTTCGCGAAATGTATGCGCTCGCACGGCGTCTCGAACTTTCCCGACCCCACGGGCGGCGAGCTCAACCTGCAGGTTCAGAAGACGCCCAACAGCACATCGGTGAACGGCGTCGAGGTCAACGGCCCGGCCTTCCAATCGGCCATGCAGGCCTGCCGTTCCTATCTGCCGAACGGTGGCCACCCGTCGGCCGCGCAGACCGCCAAGGCCAGGGCCCAGGCGCTGGCCATGTCGCGCTGCATGCGATCCCACGGCGTCCCGAACTTCCCCGATCCCCAGTTCCGGACCGGGCCGGGCGGAGGTCTCGCCGTCAGGATCGGCGGGCCGGGGGTCAACCCGAACTCGCCGGCGTTCCAGGCAGCGCAGAAGGCATGCGGGGGGATCTTCGGTGGCGCGAAGGTCACCGCGAAGGCTCCCGGCTGAGCCCGGCGCTCCCTTGCAGTCGGAGCCTCAGCCCGCCAACTGCTCCCAGCGCTCGTACAACTCGTCGACCGCGCGCTTGGCCTGCTCGTGGCGCGCGGTGGCGTCGGCGGTCCGCTGCGGGGTCGACCAGGCCGCGGGATCGGACAGCTCCTCCTCGAGCGCGCGCAACGAAGCCTCGGCCGCCTCGATCTCGCGCTCTAGGCGCTGCTGTTCGCGATCGCCGGCCGCGGGCTTGGCCGCCGCTCGGGCCGACCGTGGCGGACGGACCGGACGCGCCGGCTTCCCATCCGGCTTGGCCACCTTCGCCGCCGCGGCCACGCGGGCTCGCTCCTCCCGGGCGCGGACGTACTCCGGCCAACCCCCCAGGTAGCTGTGCAGCGTCCGCTCCTCGATCGCCACCGTGCGCCTGCCGACCGCGTCGAGCAGGGCCCGATCGTGCGAGACCAACAGCACCGAGCCGGTGAACTCGTTCAGCGCCTGCTCGAGCGCCTCCCGGCTCTCCAGATCGAGGTGGTTGGTCGGCTCATCGAGGATCAGCAGGTTGGCGCCGGACTGGACGAGGATGGCCAGCGACAGGCGCCGGCGCTCGCCCCCGGACAGGACCTCCAGCGGCTTCTCGGCCTCCTCGCCCGAGAACAGGAAGCGACCGAGGAGTCCGCGGGCGCGGTTCGGCGTCAACCCGGTCAGATGTGTGGTCGCCTCCAAAACCGTCCGAGCGGTGCCTGCGTGCAGCTCCTCGGCGTGCTGAGACAGGAAGCCCAGCTTGACGTTGTGGCCGGTGCGCAGCTTGCCCTCGACGACCGGTCCAGGGCCGGCGCCGTCCAACTCGCGTAAACCGGCGAGCGTCTCGATCAGCGTGGTCTTGCCGGCGCCGTTGGGCCCGACCAGCGACACGTGCTCGCCGCGCTCGAGCCACAACTCGGCGTCCTCGAGCAGAACACGATCACCCACGGACACAGAGCCGTCGAGGAGCTCGAACACCACCCGGCCGCTGCGCTCGGGCGGCTTGAACGAGAACTCGAGTCCGGCGCCGTCGGCCGGGCCGCGCGAGAGCCGCTCCATCCGAGCCAGCTTCTTGGCCCGGGACTGGGCCTGGCGGGCCCGCGTTCCGGCCCGGAACCGCGTAACGAACCGCTCGAGGCGCTCAATCTCGGCCTGCTGGCGCTCGATCGCCCGTCCCAACGCCAGATCCTGAGCCGCCTTCTCGCGCCGCCAGGCATGCCACGGCCCGGCGAAGAACTTGCCCCGCCCCGCCTCGAGCTCGAGCACCGACGTGCCCACCGCCTCCAGGAACCACCGGTCGTGGGCGACCAGCACGATCGCCGCGTCCAGCGCGACCAGGTGCGTCTCGAGCCACTCGAGCGACTCGATGTCGAGGTGGTTGGTCGGCTCGTCGAGGAGCAGGAGGTCGGGCCCCCCAGCCAGTGCGCGACCCAAGGACGCCCGGGTCAGCTCGCCGCCGGAGAACGTCGCCAGAGGCCGGTCGAGATCCGCAGCGTCACGGAAGCCGAGCCCGTGCAGAGCGGACAGCGCCCGGTCGCGCCAGGCGTACCCGCCGGCGTGCTCGAGCCGCGCCTGGGCCGCCGCATACCGCGCCAGGGTGCCCTCGTCGTGCGCGCCGCCGGCCATGGCCTGCTCCAAAGACGCGAGCTCGCCCTCGATGGCGACCAGCTCTCTCGCCCCGGTCAACACGTATTCACGCAACGACAGGCCGAGGTCCCGCGGCGGGCGCTGGTCGTGCAGGGCGATCTTGACGTCCTTGGCCAGCACCAGCTCCCCCGAGTCGATCGAGGCCTCGCCCGAGAGCATGCGCAGCAGCGTGGTCTTGCCGGCCCCGTTGCGTCCGGACAGGGTCATCCGGTCGCGGCGCTCGAGCTTGAACGAGATGCCGCGCAGGAGCGGCTCGCCGGCAATGTCCTTGCCCAGGTCCGATGCGATCACCACGGCCATGTCAGTCAGTGATGGTATGCCGCCCCAAGCCCCAGCTAGCATCGGACGTGCATGCCAAAGCGCGCCTGGCCACCGGTCCCCCCGATCGAGCTGCCGCCGGCGCGCACGCTGATCGTCCCCGGCCGCGGCGAGCTGTTCCTGCGAGACACCGGCGGGGAGGGCCCGGCCGTCATGCTCCTGCATGGCTGGATGGCCGATGCCGACCTGAACTGGTGCGGCGCCTACGGCGACCTGGCCGCGGCCGGCTACCGGGTGCTGGCCATCGACCACCGCGGCCACGGACGCGGGCTGCGGCAGATGAACGACTTCCGCCTGGCCGACTGCGCCGCCGACGCGGCGGGCGCCCTACGCCAGCTGAACGCCGCTCCCGCCCTCGTGGTCGGCTACTCGATGGGCGGCGCGATCGCCCAGCTCATGGTCCGCGACCACCCGGAAACCGTGGCCGGGCTCGTCCTGAGCGGCACCGCCCAGCACTGGCAGGACACGCGCACCCGCAGGGCGTTCAAGGCGCTCGGCGCACTGGGTCTCGCCCTATCGGTCGCGCCGCGCGCCACCTGGACCGCGGGATTTCGCCGGGCCGGCCTGCGTGACTCCCCCGAAACCGCCTGGGCTCTGGCCGAGATGATGCGCCACTCCGCGCGCGACATCGTCGAGGCAGGACGGGAGCTCGGTCGCTTCGACTCGCGACCCTGGTTGCGACCGCTCCCGATTCCCGCGGCGGTCGTGCTGACCACCCGCGATGAGCTCGTGCCACCGGGAAAGCAGCGCCGGCTGGCGGAGGCGCTCCAGGCGCCGGTGTTCGAGGCGGCGATCAGCCACCTCGAGATCACCAGCAACGGCCAGGCATACAACCCGGCGCTCCTGAGGGCGCTGGGTGCAGTGGGCGGTCGCGAGACCGTCGCCGCGGCCTGAGAGCGCTGACGCGGTACGCTTTGAAGTCGATGCGTCGCGCCCGGATCATCGCCGCGCTCCTCGCCACCAGCATCGTGATGCTGGCCTTCGCCGCGCCGGCGCTCGCCGGCACCGCACACTCGGGCGAGGGCTGGTTCGGGGAGACCAACGACGTGAACATCACCAACGCGATGTTCCTCACGATCATCTTCTTCCCCACGGTGATCGTCGTCTTCTCGGTCATCCAGTGGCGGCTGGACAAGCGCAAGCACGCGCGGATGGACGCCGCCAAGCGCCGGGCCGCCAACGCCGATTGGCGCGGCGGCTGGTAACGGGAGCGTCGAACAGTCGTCGAAACCAACATGGCCGCGGTCGTAAAGCGGTCCGTCCAGCGGTAATCTCTCTGACCGGTTACGGGCGTCCAGTCGCGCCGCCATGCAGGGGGCCGCTCGCTGGAGCTAGATAAACGGAGGCGCAAGCATGTCGAAGGCTGGGGTGGCAGGACAGAAGGCGGGGGAGCGCGGGGGTACCGCGCGCAACGGACCCGCGGGCAAGTCGGCCAACGGGGTTACCGGCAAGGCCTCAGGCGGCGCCCGCAACGGTCGTAGCCTGCTCGACGACCCTGCCGTCGCCCGTCTCGAGCACGCGATGCATCTCGCCGCCTCCGGCGACTTCAGCGTGCGCCTGCCGGCCCGCCGCAAGGACGACATCGGCCGGCTCGAGGCCGCCTTCAATCAGATGGCCGCCCGCAACGCGGCGCTCGAGGCCGAGCTCGTCCGCGTGGCCGAGATCATCGGCCGGGAAGGCCGCATGACCGAACGCGCCCGCTTGCACGGCGCCACCGGCGGGTGGAGCACCGCGGTCGACTCGGTCAACGGCCTGATCGACGACCTGGTCCGCCCGACCACCGAGGTGGCCCGCGTGATCGTCGCGGTCGCCGAGGGTGACCTGAACCAGAAGATGGCGCTCGAGATCGAGGGCCGGCCGGTCAAGGGCGAGTTCGCCCGCATCGGCACGACCGTGAACTCGATGGTCGATCAGCTCTCGAGCTTTGCCGCCGAGGTGACCCGAGTCGCGCGAGAGGTCGGCACCGACGGCAAGCTGGGCGGCCAGGCCCGCGTGCCGGGCGTCGCGGGCACCTGGAAGGACCTGACCGACTCGGTCAACTTCATGGCCTCCAACCTTACCGACCAGGTCCGCAACATCGCCCAGGTCACCACCGCTGTGGCCAACGGCGACCTCAGCCAGAAGATCACCGTGGACGTCAAGGGCGAGGTGCTCGAGCTCAAGAAGACCGTCAACACGATGGTCGACCAGCTGTCGGCGTTCGCCGACGAGGTGACGCGCGTGGCCCGCGAGGTCGGCACCGAGGGAATCCTCGGCGGCCAGGCCCAGGTCCCCGGCGTGGCCGGAACCTGGAAGGGCCTGACCGACAACGTGAACTTCATGGCCCGCAACCTCACCGACCAGGTCCG
>DATFDC010000368.1:0-8082 GCA_035252415.1 Solirubrobacteraceae bacterium | reverse complement strand
GGCGTACGCAGCACTGTGCGATGACGCCGCCCAGCACACCGATGCCAAGGTCGCCTACGAGATCATCCCGTTCGACCCGAACGTGAACACGCTCGACGACGGAATCCGGCTGGTCAGCGAGGCCGATCGCAAGAACGGCGGACTGGCGATCGACACCTGGCACATGGGCAAGCTGCGGATCGAACCCGAGGAGCTCAAGCGCATCCCGGGCGATCAGCTTGCCTGGGTGGAGCTGTCGGACGGCCCGGTGGAGTACATGGACGACAAGATCGCCGAGGTGACCAGGTTCCGCCGCCTCCCGGGCGAGGGCGAGTTCGACATCCCGGGCTACATCGAGGCGTGCCGCGCGATCGGCTACGACGGCCCTTGGGGGGCCGAGATCCTGTCTGAGGAGCTGCGCGCGCTCCCGCTTAAGGAGGCGGTCAAGCGCACCTACGAGTCCAGCGTCGCGCAGTTCGGCGCCGGCGTGACCTGAGGAGGAGACCGACACATGGAGCAACTCGACAACGACAGGCTCGTCTGGATGTTCACCCAGATGCTGCGCATCCGGGAGTTCGAGGAGCGAGTCAAACGGACCTTCGAGGAGCACCCCGGCGTGATCCGCGGCCACACGCATCTGGCCGACGGCGCGGAGGCCTCGATCGTCGGGTCGCTGGCCACGATGCAGCCCGGCGACCAGCTGATGGCGACCTACCGCTGCCACGGCTATCCGATCGCGCTGGGAACCGAGACCAAGTCGATCATGGCCGAGATCTACGGCCGCAAGAGCGGGCTGTGCGGCGGGTACGGCGGCTCGATGCACCTGGTCGATCCGGGGCGCGGCTTCATGGGCACGAGCGGCATCGTCGGCCAGGGCATCCCGCAGGCCACCGGGCTCGGATGGGCGGCGCAGCTGAGGGGTAAGGGCGAGGTCGTACTGGCCTTCTTCGGCGACGGCGCCTCCAAGCAGGGCGCGTTCCACGAGTCGCTGAACCTGGCCTCGCTGTGGAAGCTGCCGGTCGTCTACGTGATGGAGAACAACAACTACAACGTCTCCACCCGCTCCGAGCAGGAGGACGCCAACGCCGCGGCGGGCGAGCCGCTGTCGGTCAAGGCCACGGCCTACAGCATGCCCGGCGTCACCGTCGACGGCGGCGACCCGGTCACGGTGTACGAGACGGTGGGAGCGGCCGCGGACCGCGCCCGGGCCGGCCAGGGCCCGACGCTGGTCGAGTCGAAGGTCTACCGCCTATCGGCCCACGGCAACATCATCGCCCCGCCCGGCGTGCCCCTGCACTACCCCGAGCACGAGGCGATCACCACGTTCGGAAACCGCGAGGAGTACGAGGCGGCGCTCCGCGGCGACCCCGTCCCCCGGTTCCGGGCGCGGCTGGTCGAGCAGGGCGCGCTGGAGCCCGCGCGCGCCGACGAGATCGCCACGCAGGTCCGCGAGGAGATGGACGCCGCGGTCAAGTTCGCGCTCGAGGACCCGTACCCCGAGCCCGAAGCCGCCGCCCGCAACGACTACGTGTACGCCTGATCGGAGAGGAACGCATGGCACGAGAGATTCCCTACATCGCGGCGGTCCAGGAGGCGATCCGGGTCGAGATGGAACGCGATCCGACCGTCGTCTTCTATGGCCAGGACGTGGCGCCGAGCGACGAGGACCCGCTGGTCCAGGCGTTCGGGCGCGACCGCGTCCGGGTCTCGCCGATCTCCGAGACGGCCGAGATCGGCATGGCGGTGGGGCTCGCGCTGGCCGGCTACCGGCCGGTGGTCGAGCTGCTGATGGCCGAGTTCATGCTGGTGGCGATGAACCAGGTGGTCAACGAGGCGCCGCGCCTGCGATACATGAGCGGCGGGCAGGTCAAGGTCCCGTGCGTGTTCAAGGCCGGCTACGGGTTCACCGCGGGGTGGGCGGGCCAGCACACCGGCTCGATCTACGGGATGTTCATGGGCTTCCCCGGGCTGAAGATCGCCCTGCCCGCGACGCCGGCCGACGCCAAGGGCCTGATGGCCTCGGCGATCCGCGACGACAACCCGGTCTGCTACCTGATCAATTACCTGATGGTGCTCGAGCACGGCGACGTGCCCGAGGGCGAGTACACGGTGCCGTTCGGCGAGGCGGCGATCCGCCGGACCGGGTCGGACGTCACGATCGTGGCCACCGGGTGGACCGTGGGCCGCGCGCTCGCCGCCGCCGAGACCCTGGCCGGCGAGGGGATCGACGCCGAGGTGATCGACCCGCGGACGCTCAACCCGCTCGACATGCCGACGATCCTGTCCTCGGTCGAGAAGACCGGACGGCTGGTGATCGCCGATCAGGGCACGCGCCACGGCGGCGCCTCGGCGGTGATCGCCGCGGAGGTCGCCGAGCACGGGTTCGGCTCGTTGAAGGCCCCGATCGCCCAGGTGACCGCGCTCGACGTGACCGTGCCGTACAGCGAGCCGATGGAGGCCTACGTGCTGCCCAACGAGGAGAAGATCGCCCTCGGCGTCAAGCAGGTCCTCGGCGAGGCGCCGGTCGCCGCATAGACTGAGCAGCACCATGGACGGTGAGCTCGCGCAAGGACTGCTGCGCACGATGTGGCGGATCCGCCTGTTCGAAGAACGGGTGGCGCAGCTCAAGCGCTCGCTGGTCGTTCACGGTCTGATCCATTTGAGCATCGGCGGCGAGGGCGTGGCCGCCGCGGTGTGCGGCCAGCTGCGCGACGACGATGCCGTGTACAGCGGCCACCGGGCGCACGGCCATGCGATCGCCAAGGGCGCTCCGGTCGGCGGGCTCATGGCCGAGTTGATGGGCCGGGTCGACGGGGTGTGCCGGGGGCTCGGCGGCTCCATGCACCTGGTCGACGCCGAGCACGGATTCATGGGCGCGACCGGCGTGGTCGGGGGCAACCTTCCGCTCGCGCTGGGGACCGCCCTCGCGCAGCGGCTGCGGGGAGGCGATCAGGTCAGCGTGGTGTTCTTCGGCGACGGCGCGGTCCAGGCCGGGCACTTCAATGAGACGATCAACCTGGCCGCGCTGTGGGGGCTCCCGCTGATCTTCGTGTGCGAGAACAACGGAATGGCCGAGTTCACGTCGCGCGCTGAACATTCGACGATCGAACTGGTGAGCAACGTGGTCGCGCCGTACGGATTCGACCGGGCCACCGTGGATGGCTCCGACGTGCCGGCCGTGTACGAGGCGTTCGGGTCGTTCCTGGACGCAGCGCGGGGCGGGCAGGGTCCGTTCCTGCTCGAGTGCCTGACCTACCGCCGGCGCGGTCACTACGAGGGCGACCAGCAGAAGTACCGGGACGCCGCGGCCGAGGAGGAGTGGCGCGGGCGCGACCCGATCGCCCGGTTGACCGAGAGCCTCATCGAATCCGACGAGGTGGCCGCCGAGATCGAGCGGGAGGCGGCAGCCGAGATCGAAGCCGCGGTGGCGTTCGCTCGCGAGAGCCCGTTCCCCGAGCCGGGCATCACGGCGGATCTGGTGTACGCGCGGTGAGCGGCGAGGCCACGTTCGTCGAGGCGGTCAACCGCACGCTGGCCCAGGCGATGCGCGAGGACGAGCGGGTGATCGTGCTCGGCGAGGACGTGGCCGAGGGCGGGCCCTACCTGGTCACCGCGGGGCTGGCCGACGAGTTCGGGCGCGAGCGGGTGCGCAACACGCCGATCAGCGAGGGGGCGGTGTGTGGGGTGGCCGTGGGCGCCGCCCAGTCCGGGCTGAGGCCAGTCGTCGAGATCATGTTCATCGACTTCATCACGCTGGCGCTCGACCAGCTGGTCAACCAGGCGGCCAAGGCGCACTTCATGTCGGGCGGGCAGCTCACCGTGCCGCTGGTGCTCCGCACGCAGGGCGGCTCAGGCCAGCGCAACGGGGCGCAGCATTCCCAGAGCCTCGAGGCATGGCTGACCCACGTGCCGGGATTGAAGGTCGTCATGCCAAGTGGCGCGGCCGACGCGGGAGGGTTATTGCGGAGTGCGATCGCTGACCCCAACCCGGTGGTGTTCGTCGAGAACAAGTCGCTGTACTTCCGCCGCGAGCCGGTGGCCGATCCGCCCGAGCCGATCCCGCTCGGGCGCGCGCACACGGTCAGGTCAGGACGGGACGTCACGATCGTGGCGCTGGGCCGCATGGTCGGCGAGGCGGTGGAGGCCGCCGGGCGCCTGAGCGCCGATCACGGCATCGAGGCCGACGTGATCGATCCGCGCACGCTGGTCCCGCTCGACCTTGACACGCTGGCCCAGTCGCTCCGTCGCACCGGGCGCGGAATCGTCGCGCACGAGGCGGTGATCGCGGGCGGGTTCGGGGCCGAGCTGGCCGCCCAGTTGCAGGCGGCGGCGTTCGACTACCTCGAGGCCCCGATCCAGCGGGTCGGAGCCCCGTACACGCCGGTGCCGGTCAGCCCCCCGCTCGAGGATGCCTACCGGCCCGGCGCCGAGGAGATCGTCCGCGCCGCGCGAGTGGCGATCGAGTGGGGCCAGCACGATGTCGAACCGTGGGAGAAGGGTGCGCTCGCGCCGGGCTGACGGGCGAGATCGCCCGGTGCGGTCAGCGGTCCGGGGCCAGCGTCAGCAGCGACGCCCCCGGAACCTCCTCGACCAGGCCCCGGTGGGTGAGCACGATCTCGAGGTTCGTCAGCGACAGCCGGGCGTGCTCGCGCGCGATCCCGTCGGCCCGGGCTCCCTCGCGGCCGGCAATGGCCTCGACGAGCCCCAGGTGGTGGCGGTGCGCCACGACGAGGATCTCACGCGACTCGGGAAGCTGGGCGTGCTGGAGGACCAGCGCGCTTGGGCTGGCGAACGGCAGCGAGAGAACGGCCTCGAGCGTGCGCTCGAGCAGCGGGCTGGAGGCCATCCTGAGCAGCCGAGCGTGGAACGCCTCATTGAGCGCGACGAAGCGCTCGAACGACTCGTAGTCGGCCCGGCGCACGAGTGGCTCGACCGACTCGTTGATCGTGCGCAGCGCCCGCAGGTCGCGGCGGCTGGCCCCGCGCTCGGCGGCGAACCGCGCCGCGGTGCCCTCCAGCACGCCGCGGATCTCGATGGCGTCCCGGATGTCGCCCCGGGTGAATTCGCGGACCACGTACCCGCCGGTGGGCAGCCCGCGCAGCAGGCCCTCGTGCTCGAGCGAGGCGAGCGCCAGGCGCAGCGGCGTGCGCGACACCCCGAGGCGCTCGACCAACGGCAGCTCCGACATCCGGTCGCCGGGCTTGAACTCGCCGCTGAGTATCTGCTCGCGCAAACTGAGCAGCGCGCGCATCATCTGGGTACGGTTGACATGGACGGACATGGGGCGCGCGGAGTGTATTGCCCGCTGCACTGCTGCATGCAGAAATGTGTCAGCGGAGGGACTGCAAACGTTCTTTGTGGTCTGGTTAGGGCGCCATTGCATACAGCTGATCATGTGAATATGATCACCAACCTCGCCAACCGGGGCGGGTTCCACCGATTGATTCGCGGAGGAGGACAGAGGTGAGAGGGACGCATCACCGCGCGCTACGCGCGCGCCTAAGCTTTGTGCTCGTCGCCGTCATTGCGGCCGTGTTGGTCGCGGCGTGCGGCAGCAGTAGCAGCAGTTCCAGCGCAGGTGGCAGCGCAGCCGCCAGCAGTGGCGGGTCGACTTCCACGTCGAGTTCGGGTGGCTCGAGCTCGAGCAGCGGCGGCGGCTCAGGCGACGTATCGTCGTGCGGGCCGAAGCCCGGGGTCGCGGCCACCGGGACGCCGATCAACATCGGCACGATCGACACCAAGCAGCCCGGGACGGACTTCAGCGACGGCCCGAACATGATGAACGCCTACTTCGCGTGTCTGAACGCGAACGGCGGGATCAACGGACATCCGGTCAAGCTGTTCGTCCAGTACGACCAGACCCAGCCGGCGCAGATCGCCGCGGCGGCCAAGCAGCTGATCCAGACCGACCACGTGGTCGCGATCTCCGGTGTGTTCGACCTGCTCGAATGCACGATCGACCAGCAGTACTGGAACCAGCTCGGCATCTACGAGATGGGTGCGGGCATCGCGCCTGAGTGCTGGTCCACGCCGCACTCGGCGGCGGTCAACATGGGTCCGCGCTACAGCTCCGACGGCGCCGTGCAGTACGGGCTCAAGCAGCACCCGTCGAAGATCGTGTTCGTACAGTCAAACGTGCCGGGCACCGGCTACATCGCGGCCGGACCGACCGCCCTGGCCAAGGCCGCGGGCGTGCCGATCACCACGCTGACCGCCAACGTGCCGATCAACGACGCGAACTCGCTGGCGTTGAACCTGGTCAACGACGCGGGCTCCAACGGCTGGGTGGTGCTGAACTTCACCCCGCCGGAGGCGCTGGTCATCCTCCAGGCCGCACAGAAGCTCGGCCTCGAGGACCGGGTCAAGGGCTGGGGCTGCTCGACCCCGTGCAACACCGACTTCCTGGCCAAGGCGCTGGGACCGAAGTGGAACCACAAGCTGTTCGTGAACGCCGAGCTCGTCGACCCCGACGACCACAACGGCCCTGAGATGCAGCTCTACAAGGGAATCCTGTCCAAGTACGGCTCGTCGGTGGCCGGCGGTCTCGGCTCGTTCAGCGAGATGGGCTATCTGCTGGCGAAGTTCACCAAGGACGCGCTGCTGAACGTCAAGGGTCCGTACACGATCCAGAGCGTCAACGCCCAGATCAAGGCCCTCAAGGACGAGAAGAACGAGCTGCAGTGCCAGCCGTGGGTCTACGGTGACTATCCGCTGCACATCCCGAACAACTCCGACTTCACGACGACGCCGGACAACGGGAAGATGGTCACCGCGCAGGGATGCACACCGATCTCCGATGCCGATCCGCAGATCGCCGCGTACCGAAAGGCGGCGGGTGAGGCCCCGTCGACCAATCCGCCGACCGGCTAAGGAGTAGGCTGCACAGCTAATCGATCAGGGCGTCTAAGCACGAATGCCATCGACAACCGACCTCGAGCAGTTCCTGATTACCGGCCTGTCCCTCGGCGGGGTGTATGCCCTGTCGGGGGTCGGGATGGTGGTCCTGTACCGCGCGACCGGGGTGCTGAACCTCTCGTTCGGCGCGGTCGGTGCGATGGGCGCCCTGATCGCCTGGCAGCTGATCAACCACTCCGGCTTCGGCTTCTGGCCGGCGGCGCTGGCCTCGGTGCTGTTCGGCGGGTTGATCACGCTTGCCTACGGAATGGTGTTCGGCCCCGCGCTCGCCCACCGCGACCCTTTGGTCAAGGCGACGGCGACGCTCGGGCTGACCCTGATCCTGCTCGGGGTGATGGATCTGCTGTGGCCCTCGAGCGGGGGCGCCTCGCGCGCGCTGACGGTTCCCACCGACAACAACACGTTCCAGCTCGGTGAGATCTCGGTCACGTACACCAACGTGATCGCGCTGGCTCTGGGGCTGGTGATCACGGTCGTGACCGCCGCCTTCCTGCGCTTCACCAAGCTCGGGACGGCCATGCGGGCGATCGCCAACGACCGCGACATCTCCGCCGCGCTCGGCGTCCCGGTGCGGCGGGTGACCGCGGCCGCGTGGTTTGGCTGCGGGGTGCTGTCCGGGATCGCCGGCGTGCTGCTGGCCGATCTGGTGGCGCTCGACTCCACCAGCCTGACCTTCCTGGTCATCTTCACGCTGGCGGCAACGTTGATCGCGCGGCTGCGCTCGATCGTGATCACGTTCTTCGCCGCCCTGGTGATCGGCGTGGTGGACGCCGAGCTGACCCCGGTTCAGTCGCTCTCGAACTATCGCGACATGACCCCATTCGTGCTGGCGGCCATCGCGCTGCTCGTGCTCAACCGCCGCCGCGTGATCACGGTGGGACGGCAGGGGGTGTAGGCGATCGAGTCCGGCGTGAAGACCGAGGCGGGCGCGGCGGCGACGGAGCCGGCGGGAGGCTCTCCGGAGCGTTCGGGTGGAGCAAGCGGCGCGGCCCGCGCGGGGTGGAGCCGCGAACCGCGTTCGCTGGTCCGGCCCGTGGTCATTGCCGTCCTCGTCGCGTGCTTCCTGCTGTTTGTCCCGTCGATCTTCAGCCTGTACTACGTCGACGCGTGGACCCAGGTGGCGATCTATTCGATCGTCACGCTCGGGCTCGGCGTGCTGGTCGGACGGGTCGGCATGGTGTCGCTGGG
>DATFDC010000367.1:0-10017 GCA_035252415.1 Solirubrobacteraceae bacterium | reverse complement strand
GTGCCGGTGTGGCGGATCGGCTCTTCGAGGTGGATCTTGCGCCGATCGAGCTTGATGCCACGCGCATCCCGGATCGCGTCCGCGATGTCCTGCGTGGTCACCGAACCGAACAGCCGCCCGTCGTCGCCGGCCTGCTGCGGGATGGTCAGGACGGTCCGCCCCAGCAGCGCGGCGTTCTCCCTGGCTCGATCCTCGGCCTCGTGCAGGGCGCGCTCGGCTTCCTCGCGTCGGCGCCGGGCCGCCTGGATCGACGCATTCGTGGCCGGCTCGGCCAGCTTGCGCGGAAGCAGGTAGTTGCGCAGATAGCCGGGCGAGACGTCGATGACCGTGCCCTTCTCTCCGAGCGTCTCGACGTCTTGCAACAGGATCGCCTGGGGCATGTCGCCTCCTTCGGCTACCGGTCGCGATCCCGGTCCCCGCGGTCCCCGCGGTCCCCGCGACCTCCGCCGCCACCGCCGGCCGTCTCGGCCACGTAGGGCAGGAGCGCGAGTTCGCGTGCCCGCTTCACCGCTCGGGCGACCTGGCTCTGATGGCGGCGACACGCGCCGGTGATCCGGCGCGAGCGGATCTTGCCGCGCTCGGAGATGAACCGCCGCAGCATCGAGATGTTCTTGTAGTCGACCTGGTCGATCTTGTCCCGGCAGTAGGGACACGGCTTGCGGCGCGAGGAGGTCTGTGCGCCCTTCCGATCGCGCCGGCGGACCGGCCGTCTACGCTGCTTTGCCACGCTGGATCACCTGCTCGATTGCTCTCGGATCTGTTGCCTCAGAACGGGATGTCGTCGTCGGATACTCCGGCAGCCACCGGCGCGGGCTCGAAATCACTGGTATCGGCCGGGATGTCGCTCTCCGGCGCCCGGATGCCGCTGGAGTAGCCATTCCCGTTTCCGTTCCCAGCGTCGTCGCGACTGCCGAGGAACTGCACGTTCTCAGCGATGATATCGACGGACTGCCGCTTCTGTCCCTCCACCTCGTACTCGCGCCAATCGAGCCGGCCGTCGATCGCCACCGGACGTCCCTTCTTCAGGTACTGCCCGCAGCTCTCGGCCTGGCGGCCGAAGATCGTCACGTCGAAGTAGTTGGCCTTGTCCTCCCAGTTCCCGGTGGAGTTGTTCTTGCGGCGCGTGTTGACCGCGAGTCGGAGCTTGCAGATCGCCAGTCCCGACTCGGGAACCGTGCGCATGTCGGGATCCTTGGTGAGGTTCCCGGTCAGTACGACTCGGTTGATATTCATGCCCTTTAGCTCCTTTCCCAGAGCGCATTTGAAAGCTTGTGGCCGAGTCTAAGCACGCCTCAGGCGGCAAACCGGGCGCTCCCCGGAAAATGGACGCACAAGTTGCAGACCGGTTGCCGAACCGTCGCAGAGCGTTGCAATCCCGTTGCAAATGGCGGTTCCGGCGTATGGGCGGCGGGGGCCGCGCCGCCGACTAACGCTCGATCTCGGCGGTCGACTCCGCACCGCTGGCCGGTGCTGCGGCCGTGGCCACGACCGGTGGCGCGGACTCGGGTGCGGGCGGGGTGCCCGGCAGGTTCTTGATCACCCGGAAGCGGACCACGCCGTCGGTGATCCGCAGGTCGTGCGAGAGCGTTTCGATCAGCGTCGGCGGACTGGTGAACTGGAGCAGGTGGTAGTCGGCGTCCGGCTGATGCTTGATCCGGTAGGCCATGGGACGCTGGCCCCAGTCGTCACGGCGCTCGATCGAGCCCCCGGCGCCCGTGATCATCCCCTCCACGTCGGAGAGGACCTTGGTCCGCTGCTCCTCGGGCGCGGTGGTCGAGAGCAGGAGCATCAGGTCGTACAGGGGTGGTTCTGCGGCCATGACCGGCGGTCGACTATAGCGGCACAACCCACCAGCGGGCGCGGCGGCGACGGGTATCGGCCCACTCGCCGCGCGCGATGGATCGAGCGGGCAGAAACGCGTACCAGAGCCGACGAAACCACCGTTCGCCGACGTGGCGGCGTCGAGTGGGCAGAAATCGGTCACCGGGAGAGGTGCATCGCCGGACGCCGGACCCGGAGCCCCGACCGCTGCGGCAGGGCGCTCCGACCCCGGATCGCCAGACCCGGGCCGACATGCGCGCCCCGAATCCGGATCGCCGGACCCGGGCCGACATGCGCGCCCCGAACCCGGATCGCCGGACCAGGCGCGGGGGTACTCGGTCGCAACCACTAGCGTTCAGCGCAGCATGCCGCGCGACGACTTGCCGATCCTCCCATTCGCCGACCGCACGGCGTGGGCAAGCTGGCTCAGCGATCACCACGAGTCATCACCCGGCCTGTGGATCAAGATCGCCAGGAAGGCCTCGGGCATTCCCACAGTCACGCATCCCGAGGCGCTCGAGGAGGCGCTCTGCTACGGCTGGATCGACGGACAGCGGCTCCCGCACGACGAGTCGTTCTTCCTCCAGCGGTTCACCCCGCGGACCAAGCGCAGCAAGTGGTCGCAAATAAACCGCGACAAGGTCACCAGCCTCATCGAACAGGGCCGCATGAAGCCCGCAGGCCTGGCCCAGATAGAAGCGGCCAAGCAGGACGGCCGGTGGGAGGCGGCGTACGCCCCGCAGTCAGACAAGACGATCCCCGAGGACTTCGAGCGCGCCCTCGAGCAAAACCCCGAAGCCCACGAGTTCTTCAAGACGCTGCGCGGGACTCGTCGATACAGCTTCATCTACCGGATCCAGGACGCCAAGCGCCCCGAGACTCGCGCGCGCCGCATCGAGCAGTTCGTAGAGATGCTCGCCAAACACCAGACCCACCACTGACCCGCACGACCCGGACCGCGAACCCGACCCCGGACGGCGAAACCCAAAAAAGACCAGACCGCGCCGCGAAACCCAGAACACCGGGCCGCGAAACCCGACCAGGACTACGCCGACACCTTCCCCTTACGCCGGATATCGGCCAGCTGATCATCGATCCAGTCGCCCGGGTTCCGCGCGGTGACGATCGACTTCAGCCCCTGCAGCCGCCGCTCGCGCTCCTCATTGGGCATCGTCAAAGCGGCGTGGATCGAGTCGGCCAGTTCTTGGATGTCGAACGGGTTGACCGACAGCGCGTACTCGCCGAGCTCCTCGTGGGCTCCGGTGTTCTCGCTCAAAATGGAGACGCCGGCGCGTTCGTTGACCATCGGCCCCTCCTTGGCCACCAGGTTCATGCCGTCGAACATCGCGTTGACCATCAGCACGTCGTAGTGCTTGTACGCGGCGACCGCCTCCTCGAGGTCGTCGCGCAACTTCAACTGGATCGGCATCCAGTCGGGCGAGCCGTGCCGGTGATTGACCACCGCGACGACGGCCTCGATCCGCTCGAGGTACTCGGCGTACTCGGGCACGTCGGTTCGCGACGGCATCAGCTGGGCGATGAACGTCACGCGTTCGTGGAACTCGGGGTGCTGCTGCAGGAACAGGTCGAACGCGCCGAACCCGCGCAGGACGTTCTTCGACAGATCGGCCCGGTCCACCCGCAGGATCAGGTGGTCCCGGCGCCGCCGTAGAAGTTCCTCTTCGAATTCACGTACCTTCTCCCGCGCGGCCACGCGCTGCACACCCGCGGGATCGATCGGCAGCGGATACGAGCGCACCCACACCTCGCGCTCGCCGCAGTGCACCACCCCTGCCTCGTGGTCCACGTCAAAGCCCATCAGGTCCTCGCAGCACTGCAGGAAGTTGCGCCGGTACGAGCGCGTATGGAAGCCGATGATGTCGTTGGACAGGATCCCGTTGTAGATCTCCTCGCGGATCACCGTCGGCAGCACGCGCCAGGAGTCCGACTGGCTCCAGGGGATGTGCACGAAATGAGTCATGAACACGTCCGGCCGCACGGCCCGGATCAGGCCGGGGAGCGTGTAGAAGTGGTAGTCGTGGACCATGACCACCGGCCGCTCGAGCCCCTGGATCTCTTCGAGCACCGCCCGGGCCAGGTCCTCGTTGACCGCGTTGTAGCCGAACTCGAACGCCTCGGTCTCGTTGCGCCGGATGTCGGGCGCGTTCGACAGATCCCACAGGTAGTGCTGGATGAACCACAGCATCGGGTTCGCGGTGATGTTGTAGAAGCGGTCGTAGGCGTCGGGATCTGAGGCGACCATCTTGACCCGGTACTCACCGCCCCCAGGGGCCTCGACCGTGAACGGCTTGCCGTGGTGCTCCTCGGTCGCGGCCACGTCCTCGTCGGTCATCGCCGAGGCGATCCAGGTCACCTCACGGTGCGAGGCGAGCCCGATCAGCGCGGTGACCAGTCCACCCGTACCGCGGCGGATCTCCCCGTCGGGCCCGAACGTCACCGGCCCCCGGTTCGAAACCAGGACGAGAGGCGTGCCGGAATTCGAGGTCAACCCTCACGCCTCCACTCGCTCGAACAACTCGAGCCAATCGCGCAGCAGGCGCGGCATCAGGAACCGCTTGCGTACCGCCTCCTTGCCGGCCCGTCCCAGCTGCTTGCCCAGGCCGGGATCGCGCAGGATCTCCAGGCAGCGCGAAGCACACTCGGAAACGCTCGAGACAAGGAACCCGGTCTCCCCGTCCGACACCTGCAACGGGATGCCGCCGACCGCGCCGCCGATCAGCGGGCGGCCCTTCCAGATCGCCTCGGTCACGGTCAGCCCGAACCCTTCACGAGTGGACTTCTGGATCACCACGTCGCAATGGGACTGGAACGCGTTCACCTCGATCGCGCCGACGTTGTTGAGGTTGTTCAGGATGTGGATGTCGGGGTCGCCATCGGCGTGGGCCACCGTGGCGTTGAAGTAGTCCCACCCCTCGGGATCATCGGTGGCCATCGAGCCCACCAGGGCAAGCTGCACGTCGGGAATCTGCTCCTTGACGATGCGGTACGCGTCGATCACCCCAAGCGGGTCTTTCCACGGATCGAACCGTGAAACCTGGCAGAGCAGCGGCCGGTCCACGTCGATCCCGAATTGTTCGCAGATGTACACCGCGTCCTCGGGCGAGAACGCCATGTTCTTGGGGGCCAGCGGGTCGATCGCCGGCGGGACGATGTGCGCGCGCCCGTCCATCCCCGCCGGCACATAGTCAGGCATGTGGAACACCGCGGCCGGGTACGGCTCGAGATGCGGAACCAGCCGCTCCAGGGTCGCCGGGTTCGGCGTCGAGAGGTCGATGTGGCAGCGCCAGATCCACCCCTTCGACTTCTCTCCGACCAGCGAGGCCAGCGCGGCCGGCTGCGGATCGTGGACGATCACGACGTCCCAGCCCGAGGCCAGCTCCTTCGCGTTGATCTCGTTGTAGCGTCGCCAGATGTCCCACTGCTCGTCGTTCAGGTCCTGCGGGTTGCCCTGAAGCGCGTTGTGCATGATCTTGGTCGCGTTGAAGAACTCCTCGCGGCCGTAGATCACGTGCCACTCGGCCTCGAGCCCCACGTCGATCATCAGCGGGACCAGCGTGTAGAGGATCTCCGACACCCCGCCGCCGAACGCGGTGGCCGACACGTGCAGTACCCGCTTGCCCTTCAGTCGCTCGGCGCGCTCTCGGATCTCATCGGCCAGGGCGCGCCCGACGATGCTCGCGTAATCGGAGAGGTGCTTGTGCGGGACGGTGATCGGTTGGAGCATGGCGAGAGGGAATCGGCGCCAGTAGTACCGACGGCGGGACGATAGCGACCCCAGAGCCCTACATCACCGCAGACAGCCGGGCGATCCCGGCGTCGACCTCGCGCACCAACCGCGCGTGCAGTGAAGCGTTCGCGGCGCAGATCGACGAGATCTGGAACTCGTGGCCGGACCCGAGCAGCCGGTAGCCGTCCAACGGCGAGCCCCACCCGTCCGACGCCACGCCGCCCGCCTCGCGTAACACGAGCCACGGCGCGGCCAGGTCATACGGCGAGTTGTTCAACACCTGCCCGCGCCCAACGAGCTCGAACTCGAGCCGCATCCCGGGGATCTCCTCGACCATGCGCGATCCAACCTCGATCACCGCGTCGAACTGGCCGGTCACGATCCGGGTCATCGCGAACGCCTGGGACCCGAGCTCGAACGTTCCCCCGCCCACCGACGACCCATCGATCAGGTCCCCCAGCACCTCGGTGACAAACCGCGCCGGCCGGCCCCGGAACCCAAACCCCCAGAACATCCGGCCCACGTCAACGCACGAACTCAACCGCACAGAGCGAGACGACGAAAGCCCACCCCCGCGCACAGCCAGGAACCAATCCCCGGTCTTGATCTCGACCACGCAGCCGATCGACACGTCGCCCATGGTCGGATCCCCGTCGCCCAGCGGAGCCAGCGCCACCGCCACGCACGCCGACTCCAACCCCGCCATGGCCGGCCGCGTCCCGTCGATCGGGTCGACGATCAGCACATCCACTGCATCGTTAACCGACACCAGGCCGCGGTCCTCGGAGTAGAACGCCAAACGCGGGCAACGCGAAGCAACGAACTCCTCCAAAAACGACTCGGCCATCTCGTCCACGGCGAACGTCACGTCTCCGCCGGCGCCCCCGCCAAGAGCCTCCCGCCCGGCCACGGACCCGAGCGAAGGCAGCACGCGCTCCCGCAAGCCCAGCGCCAGCTCAAACACCAGCTGACGATGATCCGAAGTCGCAGCCACTACGCCGGCAGCACGAGCGTGAACGTGGTGTCTCCCGGCTGCGAGTCGACCGACAG
The DNA here is from genome assembly GCA_035252415.1 of Solirubrobacteraceae bacterium. Taxonomy (GTDB): domain Bacteria; phylum Actinomycetota; class Thermoleophilia; order Solirubrobacterales; family Solirubrobacteraceae; genus Palsa-465. The sequence goes on along the minus strand of DATFDC010000367.1, from coordinate 3,398 downwards.
CCGCCCCTCCATGCGCTCGGCCAGCTCGCTGGCGATGGCCAGGCCCAGCCCCGACCCCTGGGCGTCGTCGGCGGTCAAGAACGGCTCGAAGATCCGCCCGAGCGCCTGCGGATCGATCCCCTCCCCGTCGTCGCGCACGGCCAGGCGGACGTGCCCGTCGGAGCGCCGGGCGCTGACCACGATCTGTGAGCCCGACGGCGTGTGCACGAGCGCGTTGTCGATCAGGATGCGCACGATCTGCGCCACCCGGACCGGGTCGCACATCGCCTCGATCCGCCCGGCCGCCACCCGCACCTCCAGACGAGAGTCGTGCTGGGCGAGCACCGGCTCGAACTCGCCCGACACCGACCGCGTCAGCTCGCTCAGGTCGACCTGCTCGGGGCGCAGCTCCAGGGACCCCGATTCCAATCGCGACAGATCCAATAGATCAACGGACAGCTTGCGCAGCCGCTCGACCTGGTCGCGCACCTGCTCCAGGAAACGCGCCCGGGTCTCAGGATCCAACTCCTCGTCCTCGAGCAGCTCAACAAACCCCCCCAGCGAAAAAATCGGGGTCCGCAGCTCGTGCGACGCCGTCGCGATGAACTTCTTGCGTGCGGACTCCAATTGCGCCAGCTGCCGCTGCATGGCGTTGAAGGCGATCGCGAGCTGCCCGAGCTCGTCGCCCGAGTCGACCGGGATCGGCTGGTTGAAGTCCCCGGCCGCCACCTTTTCGGCTGCGAGCTCGAGCCGTTTCACCCGTGACGCGAGCGCGCGTGCCACCAACCAGCTCCCGATGAGCGCCAGCAGCAGCGCGATCGCCCCCGCAACCAGGATCTGGTGGCGGACCGTGGTCACCGCCCGCACCACCCCCGACGCGGGCGCCGAGTAGACGATCACCGCGGCCGGACGACCGCGGAAGCTGACCGGGTCGGCCGCCTCGGCCACCGTGCCCGAGCGGGTGCGTTGCGTGCCCGTGGTCATTTGCCGGGACGAAATCGACTGTCGCGCCACCGCGAACGACAGCGCCGCCGTGGCCGAGCGCCGGCTCGAGTCGGCCAGCTCGGACAGCTCGGCCCCGCCCGGGACCCGGTTGACCAGCAGCAGGGTGACCCGGTCCCCGGTGGCCAGCGCCGCGGCGTTGACCCGGTTCTGCACGCTCGACAAAGGCACCGAGGTCCCCACGGTCCGCGCGATCGCCACCGAGTGGGTTCGCGCGTCAGTCGACAGCTGCGCGAGCTGGTCGCCGAGCAGCCGCGTCTGGAGCCCCGGGGCCACGTACAGGTACAGGACCGCGAACGCCATCAGCACGATCGCCGAGAACAGGAGCGCGAGGCGAGTGCTGAGCGAGAGGCGGATCCGCCCGCGCAACGACCCGGTACCGATCAACCCTTACATCTCCGTGTCGCGGAACCGGTAGCCCACGCCCCGCACCGTGAACAGGTACTCGGGCTCCTTGGGATCGGCCTCGATCTTCTCCCGCAGGTGGCGGATGTGCACATCGATCGTGCGCGGGTCCCGGTACGCCGAGTCGCCCCAGATGCGGGCCAGCAGCATGTCGCGGGTGAACACACGACCAGGCGCGCGGGCCAGCGCCGAGAGAATCTCGAACTCGACGAACGTCAACGGCGCCTCGCGGCCCCGCACCCGCACTGTGCGCTTGGAGAAGTCCATCTTCAGCTCGCCGGTCTCCAGCGGCGCCTCGTCGGGAGACGTCTCCACAGGCCGGACCATCTCGGCGCGCCGCAGCGCCGCCTTGATCCGCGAGGAGAACTCGCGCAGCGAGAACGGCTTGGTGATGTAGTCGTCGGCCCCCAGCTCGAGCCCCACGACCTTGTCGATCTCCTCGGACTTGGCGGTCAGGATGATGATCGGAACCGAGCTGCGACCCCGCAGGCGCCGGCACACCTCCAGGCCGTCGAGCTTGGGCAGCATCAGGTCGAGGACCACGAGGTCGAATGTCTGCTCGTCGAAGCGGTCGAGCGCCTGGCGGCCGTCGGTCGCCTGCACGACGTCATAGCCCTCCTTGCGGAGCGGATATGAGAGCAACGTCTGGATCGACTGCTCATCGTCCACGAGCAGGATGCGGGCCAACCGAGTCCTTCCTGTTTGCAGCAAAAGAGTAGTGGCAGCCACCAGTCTCGCCTCCCTGAAGCCGCCGGCCGGCGGTTACCCTGGGTGGGCCGATGCTCGATCCTCGGATCTACCGGACCGGCCTGATGGTCGTAGTCGTAACGGTGATCGTGGTGGCGTTCTCGCTTGCCAACCAGGCCGCTCCGCTCACCACCTCGCTGGTGCCCGACGCGTTTGACGGTGACGCGGCGTACGCCACCATGGAATCGCTGGCCCGCCAGTACCCGGACCGTCCTCCGGGTTCCGACGCCGACGCCAAGATCGCCGACTACGTGGCCGGGACCCTGAGCCACGCCGGCTTCCAGGTCCAGCGCAGCGAGTTCACGGGTCAGACGGTCGACGGGCCGCGAACGCTCGAGAACGTGGTCGGGACACTGGCCGGCACGAGCCCCGGCACGATCGTTGTCGTGGCCCATCGCGACAGCGTCCACCCGGGCTCCGCCGCCGACCTCTCGGGGACCGCGGTGATGCTGCAGCTCGCGCGAGTGCTCTCCCAGCAGACCCAGCAGCGCTCGATCGTGCTGGCCTCGACCAGCGGCCACGTGGGCGCCGCCGGAGCCGCGGAGCTGGCGCACAGCCTGCCCGGCCCGGTCGATGCCGTGATCGTGCTCGGCGACCTGGCCGGGCTCGAGGCCCGCTCGCCGACCCTGGTCCCCTGGTCGGACACCCAACTCGTGGCCCCGGCCGTGCTGCGCAACACGCTCGCCGCCGCCGTCTCGCAGCAGGCCGGAGTAAATACCGCGGACGAGAGCCTGGGCGGGCAGTTCCTGCATCTCGCGTTCCCGCTGGCCGGCACCGAGCAGAGCCCGTTCGTCGGCGGCGGCCAGCCCGCGGTGCTCGTGTCCGCCTCGGGCCCCCGCCTCCCGCGCCCCGACGAGCCGACCAGCCCGGCCCGGATCAACGGCTTCGGTCGCGCGATGCTCGAATCGGTGAGCGCGCTCGAGGCCGGGCCGACCGTGGCGCGACCCACCTCCTACCTGCGCTGGTCGGGCAAGCTGGTCCCGGCGTGGGCGATCAGGCTGCTCGTGCTGGCCCTGATCGTGCCGGTGCTGGTCGCGACCGTCGACGGGCTGGCTCGCGCGCGCCGGCGCGGGCACCGGGTCATGCGCTGGGCGCTCTGGGTGCTCTCGGCCTGCCTTCCGTTCGTGCTTGCCGTGCTGGCCATCGTCGGCCTGCGCGCGGTCGGGGCGATCGACGCCGCCCCGCCCGGTCCGGTCGGGGGCGACGCGCTCACGATGTCCGGGCGGGCCGTGGCGATCCTGGCCGGACTGGCCTGCCTGATCGCG
>DATFDC010000366.1:0-10363 GCA_035252415.1 Solirubrobacteraceae bacterium | reverse complement strand
CCAGCGCGGTGACCCCGCCCCGTCCGGCTTGGATCGTCCCGCCCGGGCGGGCGGTGGCGGCGGGCGCGGCAACCGCCGCGGATGCGAGCGAGATCGCGGCGGTTCTTAGAAAGACTCTCTGGTTCGGTAGGTACATGCCGGACAACCTAGCGTTCCGGCCGCGATCACGAGCCGGTGGCCGCCCTGCAAAACGAGTCGGGGAGGCGCACGTGGGTGCGCCTCCCCGGATGTTCTCCGCAGTCCCCCGACAGGGCTCGGGCGTGAGCAGGCTCACTCTCGGTGGAGCGAGAGAGTAGGCCTCGCTCACGCGAGCGCAGTCAGGGGGTTCCCTGCTAGATCGCCGGCTCGGCGGTGCCGACGCCGGGCTTCACCTCCGGCGCGCTGGTCAGCACGTTGATGTCGGCGATCAGCTTGTCCCAGGCCACGCCCGACGGCCCAACCCCAGACTTGTTGAGCATCTCCTTGGTGACAACCACGTGTGCTTCCTGCGCGTAGGCCTGGTGGAACGGCACGGTGAGCAGCAGCTCCGCCCCCCAGGTGACGCACTTGAACGTCTCGCCGTCGTACTCCCGGTAGGGGATTCCGTGGCCGCCCCACGAGCCCGGCGCGCTGTTGCCGGTGCGGCCGTTCCCGACCACGGTCCACTCCGTCTGCCCCTGGGCGGTGAGCGGAAGCGCGATCCCGATCTGGAGGGCGACGAACTCGTCGATGGCGATCCGGCACTCGTTCAGGTTGCTCGGATCCACCGCCACGGTGGCGACGATCTGGTGGTCGACGTGGTCGCTGGTGCGCAGCCCGGGCTTCTCCCAGTAGCGCATCGCGTCGCTCTCGTTCGTGCCCTGGTCCGAGTTCGGGTCGTCCGGGTTGTAGCCGGTGATCGCGCTGTAGAGGCTGATCGCGTCCTTGTCGGTGAACGCGGGCGCCGGCGTGCCGGCGTCGAGGTGGAAGTCCTCGATCGAGTGGAGCATCATCGCGATCACGCAGTCGCCGATCCGGTCGTTGGCCAGCATCCCCCACTTGAAGCCCGGGTGCGGGCGCGACACGGCGGCCGGCGGTGCGGCGAGCTCGGGGTGGATGTAGTCGGCCAGCTTCAGGGTCGGCCGGTGCAGCGTGTCGAGGCGCAGACCGGTCTTCGGCGTCGCGGGCAGCGCCGGCGGCGTGTGCGCGTCGCGAAGGCGGAAGGTCGGGTCTTGGATGCGGGTCATGTGGTGCTGCTCTCCTGGGATGGACGGTTGATGTGCAGAGAAGCTACGCACCGGTGCGGGGGCCGCCCAGCCCCCCTAGGTGCAGTTCCGCACACCTCGTGCGCGGCGTGGGATACGGTCACGCGCACGATGACCAGAGCCCGACGCCGGCCGCGCAGCGCGCGCGCCGTCGCCCGCCCGAAGCCGAAGCCACACCGCTCGTTCGACCCCCGCCTGGTCGGCAACCTCGAGACCGTGGCGTGGGTGACCTACTACCGGTGGGAGTGGCTTCCGTTCCTGCGCGCCGCGGTGTCCCTGACCCGCCATACGTTCGGTCTCCCGTGGCCGGCCACGCTGCGCGGAGCGTGGCTCGTCCTGCGCGCCAACCAGCTGTGGGCGCCGTACCCGGACAACGACCCCGAGGGGGCGCGCCGGGCGATGGAGCGCTTCTACCGGCTGGTGGCGGGTCACCACGGCGAGTCGTTCGACCCGCGGCGGGCCTCTGAGCTCGAGGTCGAGTGGTGGCGGGTGCACCGCGTGCATCAGCGCGAGGACACCGAGGAGGACGAGAGCGCGCTGGTGGCCGCCCTCGCGGCCCTCTATTCCTACGTGTACGGCGTCGACCGGGATGAGGCGGCCGTCGCCGCCGAGCAGCGCGCGCTGGCCATGCGCTACTCAGACCAATGGGTCGAGGAGGGCTGCAACCTGGCCAGCCCCCTGATCGCGCAGGAGCGCGCCGCGCTCGTGCGCTCCTACGCGGGCCTGCTCGCGGCCGTGCATCGCGTTTGAATTCGGACGTCCGCGGTCCCTCGTGCGGCCACTGCGCGCCGAATCGCACAAGTTTTCCCCCGACCTGCCGAATTACCGGGCTGACGGGCTGAAGTGAGAACCCACTTATGGGATGCGCACCGGAGATAGGCGGGCGATGACCGGCGACCAGATCGGGTCGACGCTCAGCGCTGCCTTCCCGCCGCGCCGGCGCTCGGGCGACCGCACCCCGGCCTTCGTCTGGCCGGCCTACGCGCTGCTCACCGCGCTGGCCCTAGGCTACGTCGTCGTTGAGCTTCTCGGCGTTCAGTGGGACTGGCTCGACGGCTGGGGCGTGAACGCCTTCGAGATCATCGTCGGCGCCCTCTGCGTGTACCGGGGCGCGACGGTCAAGCGCGGCCGGGCGATTCCCGTGCTCCTCGGCGTCGGTCTCTGGTTGTGGGCCGCCGGCGACATCGTTCTGACGGTCGCATCCGACCCGCCGTCGCCGTCGCTGGCCGACCTGTTCTACGTGCTCTTCTATCCGGTCACGTACGTCGGTCTGATGCTGCTCTTGCGCCGCAACGTCAAGCGCTTCAGCCTGGCCAGCTGGCTGGATGGCGGCGTGGCCGGGCTCGGCGCGGCGGCATTGTGCGCGACGTTCGCCTTCCAGGATGTGCTCCACCAGGCCAGCGGCAGCGCCGGTGAGAGCGCCGTCGGGGTCGCGGTCAACCTAGCCTACCCGGTCGGCGACGTTCTCCTTCTCGGACTGGTCGTCGGCGGCGCCGCGATCGTTTCGGGCCGGCGGAAGGTGCCCTGGCTGCTGCTGGCCGTGGGCTATGCCCTGATCACGGTCGGCGACATGTTCAACCTGCTGGGCACCGAGTCGTTCATCGGCGGCTTTTCCGACGCGATCGCCTGGCCGCTGTCGATCCTTCTCGTGTCGATCGCCGTCTGGGTCCAGTCCCCGGCGGCCCGACCCTCGCTCTCGGAACGGGCTCCCGGCTTCGTTCTTCCGGCGCTGGCCGCCGCCTCTTCGCTGACCATCCTGTGCGTCGGCTCGCTGGAGCACGTCGGCCGGGTCTCGCTCGGACTGGCCGTGGCCACGCTGATCGTCGCCGGGGCCCGCTCTGCCCTGTCGCTGGTCGGATTGCGCTCGCTCACCGAGCAGCGCCGGCGCGAGTCGGTCACCGATCAGCTCACCGGGCTGGGCAACCGCCGCTCGCTGTTCCAGCTGCTCGACGCGTTCGTCGCCGAGCAGCGAGACCCGGAGGCGACCGACCGCAGCCTGGCCTTCATGTTCGTCGACCTCGACAAGTTCAAAGAGGTCAACGACTCGTTCGGCCACGCGACCGGCGATGAGCTGCTGCGCCAACTCGGGACGCGGCTTCGGAACTCGCTGCGCGAATCGGACCTGGTGGTCAGGCTGGGCGGCGACGAGTTCGCCCTCGCGCTGCTCGACGCCGGCGCCGACTACGCCGCCACCGTGGCCTCGCGGCTGACCGCGCAGATCGAGGAGCCGTTCATGCTCGACGCCGTACGGGTCCAGATCGGCGCCAGCATCGGCATCGCGGTCATGCCGGACGACGCCACCGACGCGGCCGACGTGGTGCGCTGCGCGGACCTCGCGATGTACCGGGCCAAGCTCGAGGGCAAGCCTTTCGCGATCTACCAGGAGGACCTCGACGGCGCGGCCAACCGGGTGCAATTGGTCGAGGAGTTGCGCGCGGCGATCGAACAGCGCCAGCTCGAGCTCCACTACCAGCCCCAGGTCGACCTCGCCACCGGCGAGATCAACTCGGTCGAGGCGCTGGTGCGCTGGATCCATCCCCGCCTGGGCTTTGTGCCGCCGCTCGAGTTCATCGCGCTGGCCGAGGACGCCGGGCTGATGGGCGCGCTGACCGCGGTCGTGCTCGACGAGGCGCTCTTCCAATGCGCCTCGTGGCGCTCCGCCGGACGCGAGCTGAACGTCTCGGTGAACATCTCCGCGTCGGATCTGCTCAACCCGGACTTCCCCGATCTCGTGGCGGGGCTGCTCGCGGGCTACGGGCTCGGCCCCGAGGTCCTGGTCCTGGAGATGACCGAGACCACCGCGATCGCCGACTTCGAGCGCTCCCAGGATGCGATCCAGAAGCTGCACGACCTCGGGCTGGTCGTGTCGGTGGACGACTTCGGCGCCGGCTTCACCTCGCTCGCCTACCTGGGCAGCCTGGCGGTCAAGGAGCTCAAGCTCGACCGCAGCTTCATCAGCCGCCTGGCCGAGTCCAAGCAGGGTCGCGACCTCGCCCTGGTCACCGCGACCGTCGAGCTCGCCCACGCGCTCGGCCTGCGCGTGGTCGCCGAGGGGGTGGAGGACCACGAATGCCTCAGCCTGCTGAGCGGGCTGAGCTGCGATCTGGTCCAGGGCTACGTGATCTCGAAGCCCAAGCCGGCCGATCAGCTCGAGCTCGCCGCGCACGTCCTCCCGACGTTCATTCGCCGCCGAGCCGCCTGATCGTCGCCACCCCGGTGACCACACCCACGAGGGAAGAAAGTGGGAACTATTCCCCCTTTCTTCCCAAGCCGGCCGTTCGCGCCACCGTAAGGTGGTGGCGTGATCGTCGAAGTGGAGGGCGCAAGCCTGTGGACGGAGACGCAGGGCGCCGGCGTGCCACTCGTCCTGTGTCACGGTGGCCCCGGACTGTCCGACAACCTCCAGCCGGTGGCGGCCAGGGTCGATGACCTCGCGCGCGTCCATCGCTACGACCAGCGCGGCTCGGGTCGCTCGCGATCCGCCGGCCCATTCGACGTCGCCTCGTTCGTGGCCGACCTCGATGCGCTCCGCCGGCATTGGGGCCACGAGCGCTGGCTGGTCGGCGGACACTCGTGGGGCGCGAACCTCGCGCTGTGCTACGCCGTGACTCACCCGCACCGGACGATCGCGGTCCGCCTACGCGAGCTCCTGCGCGCCTTCATCCGAGAGCCGTTTGGGAAGAAACTGCTCGCATGCTGAAGTTTCTTCCCAAGCCATAATCGATCGATGCCTTTCGTAACCGGTCTGGTCCTCGCCGCCGGCGGATCAAAGCGCCTCGGCGCGCCCAAGCAACTGCTGCCCTACGGCAACGGCACGCTGCTCGATCACGTGCTGAACACCGCGCGAGCGTGCGACTTCGATCAGTTGGTGTGTGTGATCGGTGGCGCGGCCGACGAGATCCGCGAGCGGGTTGACCTCAAAGACGCGGACGTCGTCGTGAACGACCACTTCGGCGAGGGGTGTTCGTCCTCGATCGCGGCGGCGCTGAGCACCGTCGACCACCGAGCCGACGTGCTCGTGCTGATGCTCGGCGACCAGCCTGGCGTGAGCCCGCAGACCGTCAAAACCCTGCTCGCCGGCCGCGGAGACGCGCCGCTCGCAGCGTGCGCGTACGAGGACGGACGCGGCCACCCGCTGGCGTTCGCCCGCTCCACGTTCGGCGAACTCCAGGCACTGCACGGCGACAAGGGCGTGTGGAAGCTGCTCGATCGCGCCGGCGAGGAGGTGATCGACGTGCCCGTTCCCGGCCCGATCCCCCGCGACGTCGACACCGACGCCGACTATCGCGCGGCGCTCGACGAAGCCGGCCAGCAAGCTACGGCGTAGCAATCCCGTTGGTCTAGTTGACGCGCAATCGATTGCGCGGCAAAGTAGCGCCGGGAGGAAGGTCGGGAACGACCCGGGCGTCCTCCAAGGAAGACGAGGAGAGAACAACACAGGAGGTGTGACTTGATCTTGATCGGTGCCTCCACCGGTTGGGTCATCGGGCTCGTGCTCGGGGTGATCGTCACGCTGATCGCCGCCGCGATCGTGATCACGATCGTGATGCTGGCGACCAAGATCGCCAAGCAGGCGCGCACCGCGGTCGAGGGCGTGGAGAAGGTCCGCGCGCAGACCACGGGGCTCGAAGCGATCGGCCGCATCAACGACTCGGGCGTCCGGATCCTGCATTCGGCGCGCGCCCTGCGCAAGGTGGCGGTCGGAAAATGACCCTGGAAATCGCCGCCCTCTCCAATCATGGAGCCTGGGCCATCGCACTGATCATCGGCCTCGTCGCCGCGCTGGCCGTCGCCGGCCTGCTGATCGTCCTGATGCGCGCGGTCGAGGACATCAGGCGCTCGGCGCGGGGCCTGCTCGACGTCGCCGGCAAGGTCGCGGGCCAGACCGCGAACATCCCCCAACTCGAGGCGACCGCGCCCGTGCTCGGCATGATCGTGGATGAGGCCATCGTCCAGGACGGCTACATGAATGCGCTCACCGACGGCTACGGCAACGGGAACGGGGCGGCTCAATGACCACGCTGATCATCCTCAGTGTCATCCTGGCGATCGTCGTGATCGCCGTGCTCGCCGCGGCCCTGGTCAAGATCCGGCGGGACCTCGAGGCAACCTCGCAGGACCTCGCGACGCTCGCCGGCGCCCTGACCATGGTCGAGGCCGAGCACCTCAAGCCACTCGAGCCCGCGGTCCGGGCCATCAACGCCCAGTTCGACACGATTCTCGGCGCGTTCCCCGGCATCGCCGCGAAGGCGAGGATCGTCGCGGAAAGGAGGCCGAAATGACGCTCGAATGGATCGGTGACGCGATCCTCCTCCTGGTCGTCCTCCCGGTCGTCGTCTACCTGCTGCGCGGCGTCCTGAACGCCGCGAACAGCATCGTGCCGAGCGCCGGCCAGATCGCGACCGCCGCACAATCCGGATCGCAGGATCTCGACGCCACGGCGCTCCTGCTGACCACGCAGGGCCAGGTCATCAAGACGATCGAGACGGCCGCCGACTACGGCGGCTCGCTCGACGTGATCCTCGACGACGCCTGATAGGGGGCACGCATGCCAGCAGCTGGTGTAGTCATGATCGTCGCGGTCGTCCTGATCGTCGCCGCGCTCGTCTTCTACCTCGTCTCGACGATCGTCGCGCTGCGCAAGATCACGAACGCGCTGGACGACGCGATCACCGGGGTGGTCGGGATCATCGAGAAGACCGAGCCGGTCAACGAGGTGGTCAGCACGATCAATCAGAACCTCGACGCGGGCGTGGATCTGCTCGAGGGCCTGCTCGTCAAGAAGGCCGGCATGCAGGACGCGGTCGGCCTGATCGAGGGGCTCTACCCGGGCGCGGCCAAAGAGGGACTGCGCAACTTCCCGGAGAGCAAGACCACCAAGGCCCCGCGGATCAGCGAGGTCTACACGAAGGGCACCCTGACCCTGGCCCGGCTGGGCCGGGAGGCCCCGATCGCCGCGGCCAGCCCGAACGGGCCCGCCCTTCGCAACCCGGCCTACGGGAGCCTGGCCGCCCGCGGGCTCTACCCGGACGCGAGACAGGCCCGGCCCCAGAACATGCCGCGCTCGCCGGTCATCGGCACCGATTCACCGGTCCAGTACGAGCCCAGCGAGTCCCCGGGCGTCCGCAAGCGAATGCCCGTCCCCGTCGGCACGGGCGAGCCGCCGCAGCCGGAGTCCGAGGGCGGGATCGTGAAATCGGGGCTGGCCTTCCTGCGCCGCCTGAAGAACGACGACGACGAATGAGGAGAACGGATGCAGACTCCAGCGCCGTTTGACTACGAGCGCGCGACCAGCGTCGAGGGCGCAATCGCATCGCTTGCCGAGCACGGTCCAGAAGCCCGGCTGATCGCCGGTGGGCACAGCCTGCTGCCGATGATGAAGCTGCGCCTGGCCAGCCCCGAGTACCTGATCGACATCAACGACCTCGAGCTCTCCTACATCGAGGAGCGCATGACCGAGGTCCGGATCGGGGCGCTGACCCGCCACGCCGAGTTGCTCGGCTCCGACCTGCTCGCCCGGCGCTTCCCGGTGTTCCGGGACGCCGAGGAGGTGATCGCCGACCCGGTGGTGCGCAACCGCGGGACGATCGGCGGCTCGCTGTGCCAGGCCGACGCCGCCGAGGACCTGTCCGCGGTGTGCGCGGCGCTCAAGGCCCAGGTGGTGATTCGGGGCCGTGACGGCGACCGCGTGACCGGCATGGACGGCTTCTACATCGGGCCGTTCACGACCGCGGTCGGCGCCGGGGAGATGCTGACCGAGATTCGGTTGCCGATCCGGCAGGGAGCGGGCAGCGCGCACGAGAAGGTCGAGCGGCGCGCCGGCGACTTCGCCATCGCGGCGGTCTCCGCGGCGGTGTGGCTCCAGGGCGGGACGATCGCCGACGCGGGCATCGCGCTCGCCGCGCTCGGCCCGACCACGATCATCGCCACCCGGGCCGAGGAGGTCCTCAAGGGCCAGGCTCCCTCGGAGGAGCTGTTCGCGCAGGCCGCCCAGATCACCGCCGAGGACTGCATGCCGGTCCCGGACGGGCGCGGCCCGATCGACTACAAGCGCCACCTCGCGGGGGTGCTCGCGACACGAGCGCTGCGCCGCGCGACCGCCCGTGCCCTGCAGCAGGAGGTTCGCTGAACATGGATGTGACGATCACTATCAACGGCCAGGAAGTCTCGGCCGACGTCGAACCGCGACAGCTGCTCGTGCACTTCATCCGCGAGACGGCCGGCCTGACCGGCACGCACTGGGGCTGCGACACGTCCAACTGCGGCGCGTGCGTGGTCCTGATGGACGGCAAGCCGATCAAGTCGTGCACGACGCTGGCTGCGATGTGCGTGGGCCACGAGATCCAGACCGTCGAGTCACTGGAGACCGACGCCGGGCTCGATCCGGTGCAGCTCGGCTTCCACGAGCTGCACGGCCTGCACTGCGGCTTCTGCACCCCGGGGATGCTGATGACCTCCCGGGCGCTGCTGAACGAGAACCCGAACCCTACCGAGCAGGAGATCCGCACCGCGATCTCGGGCCAGATCTGCCGCTGCACGGGCTACAAGAACATCGTCAGCGCGGTGCGCTGGGCCGCGGAACACGAAGCCGCGGCGAAACAGGAGGCATAACCGAGCATGGCCACTATCGAAACTGCCCGTACCGAGCGTCCGATCGGGTTCGGCCGGCTGAAGCGCAAGGAGGACGCGCGCTTCATCCGCGGCCAGGGCACCTATCTGGACGACATCCGCCTGCCGGGGATGCTGACCGGCGCGGTGCTCCGCAGCCCCTACGCCCACGCGAAGATCGTCTCGATCGACACCTCCGAGGCGCTGAAGATGCCGGGCGTGCACGCGGTGATCACGGCGAAGGACCTCGAGACGCTGGGCCTGGCCTGGATGCCGACGATCTCCTACGACACCCAGGCCGTGCTGGCCGGCGACAAGGTCCGCTTCCAGGGCCAGGAGGTGGCGTTCGTCATCGCCGACGACGAGTACATCGCGCGCGATGCGCTCGGCCTGATCGACGTCGAGTACGACCCGCTGCCCGCGGTGGTCAACGCCCGCAAGGCCCTCGACGACGATGCGCCGCTGATTCGCGACGACAAGGAGGGCCAGCGCGACAACCTGGCCAGCCCGCTGTGGGAGGCCGGCGACGAGGAGGCCACCGACCGCGCGTTCGCCGAGGCCGACACGATCGTCACCCGCGACATCATCTACCCGCGCTGCCACCCCGCCCCGCTCGAGACGTGCGGGATGATCGCCGACTTCAACCCGAAGACCGGCCAGCTCGACATCTACAACGGCAACCAGGCCCCCAACGCCCACCGCACCGTGTACGCGCACGTGGCCGGGCTGGCCGAGCACATGATCCGCATCCGCTGCAACGACATCGGCGGCGGCTTCGGCAACAAGGTCCCGGTCTATCCGGGATACGTGTGCGCGATCGCCGGCTCGATCGTGGCCGGCGTCCCGGTCAAGTGGATCGAGGACCGCTCGGAGAACCTGATGTCGACCGGCTTCGCCCGCGACTACGTCATGCACGCCGAGATGTGCTCCAGGGACGGCAAGATCACCGGCCTGCGGGTCGACGTGATCGCCGACCACGGCGCGTTTGACTCGACCGCCCAGCCGACCAAGTTCCCGGCCGGCTTCTTCCACATCGTGTGCGGCTCCTACGACCTGCAGGCCGCGCACGTGAAGGTCAAGGCGGTCTACACGAACAAGGCGCCGGGCGGCGTGGCCTACCGCTGCTCGTTCCGGATCACCGAGGCCGTGTACCTGGTCGAGCGCATGGTCGACGCGCTCGCGCTCGAGATGAAGACAGACCCGGTGGAGCTGCGGATGCAGAGCTTCATCAAGCCCGAGCAGTTCCCGTACGAGACGACGACCGGCTGGACGTATGACTCGGGGAACTACGCGGCGACCATGCGGGAGGCGATGCGCATCGCCGGCTACGAGGAGCTCCGCAAGGAGCAGGCCGAGAAGCGCGCAAAGGGCGAGCTCATGGGGATCGGGGCGTCGTTCTTCACCGAGGGCGTGGGCGCCGGCCCGCGCAAGCACATGGACATCCTCGGGCTGGCCATGAACGACGGCGCGGACCTCAGAGTCCACCCCTCCGGCAAGGCGATGGTCAGCATCTCCGCCCAGACCCAGGGGCA
>DATFDC010000365.1:0-4037 GCA_035252415.1 Solirubrobacteraceae bacterium | reverse complement strand
GCGCCGCGTAGCGGGCGCCGGTGATCTCGCGTGCCTCGTTGAGGATGCGCTCGAGGATCGTCTCGGTGTCGTGCTCGGAGACCAGCGCTCTGCCCACGTCGAACACGCGCCGGATCTGCTCGGCGTTACTCGTACTCATGGTCCCCGTGCCGACTATAACGCCCAGCCTCGATCGCGCCGGGGAAGAGTAGGTAATTAGCCGCAGTCGCGCTGTGGCCAGCTCCGGATGTCGCGGCCGAGGTCATGGCCGAAGCTCGAGATGGCATGCGGGGACCTGATCCAGACGAGCCTGATCTTGACGGGAGCCGCAGGGGGGTCCGGTGTGACGCCTGCGGCGATGTGATCGGCGTCTACGAGCCGTTGGTGCACAGCGCCGGGGGCTTCGCATGGCATACCTCGCGGGCGGCCGAGCCCGGTATCGATGTGGCCTCCGGTCGCCGGTACCACCTCGCGTGCTACGAGGCTCTCGGCGAGCCAGGCTGACGAGTCGTAACTGCGAAAGCCCAGCAACCCCGGGCGAGGGGCCGATCCGTATTTCGCCGCGACGGCTTGCGTGCCGTCCCCCGATGGTGCGGCTGATCGGGCCGATCACGATGTGATTCGACGATCAAAGGAGATATCCATGGCCATCACCGCCCCACAACCGACCTCGCCCGAGTCCGCCGTCTCTCACTACCGAGCGGCGGTGGTTCACGAGTTCAACGCGCCACTGGTGCTCGAGCCGGTCCCGTGGCGGGAGCTGGAACCCGGCCAGATCCGAGTCAAGGTCGAGGCGTCCGGCCTGTGCCACACCGACATCCACGCCGCCCATGGCGATTGGCCGGTCAAACCATCCCCACCCTTCATCCCGGGCCACGAGGGCGTAGGCGTCGTGACGGAACTGGGCCCCGGCGTGACTGAGGTCACGCTCGGCGAGCGGGTGGCCATGCCGTGGCTGGGCTACGCATGCGGCACATGCGACTACTGCGTATCCGGCTGGGAGACGCTATGCGAGTCGCAGGAGAACATGGGCTACTCGATCGACGGCGGCTTCGGCGAGTACGCCACCGCCTACGCCCGATACGTGGTCAAGGTACCCGATGGGATCGAGTCGTTCGACGCCGCTCCGCTGACCTGCGCCGGTGTCACGACCTATAAGGCCGTGAAGGTCGCCGGCACCCGTTCCTCGGACCTGGTGGCGGTGTTCGGGGTCGGCGGGCTGGGGCATCTCGCGATCCAGTACGCCGCCATCGCTGGGGGGCGGGTAGTGGCGGTGGATTTGGTTGACGAGAAGCTCGAACTCGCGCGCGAACTTGGAGCCGAGTTCACGGTCAACGCCACCAAGGAGGACCCGGTGGAAGCGATCAAGGCCCTGGGTGGTGCCGATCAGGCGATCGCGCTGGCGGTGTCGCCGCGGGCGTTCGAACAGGCCTACGGCACTCTTCGCCGCGGCGGCAAGCTCGTGTTCGTGGCCCTGCCGGCCGACAACGAAGTCACCCTCCCGATCTTCGAGACCGTGTTGAACGGAATCACGATCATCGGCTCGATCGTCGGCACCCGGACCGATCTACGTGAGGTCTTCGAGCTCCACGCCGCTGGCAAGACGAGAGTGATCCGGGAGATACGTCCGCTCTGCCGGGTCAACGAGTCGATCGAGGACGTAGAGGCCGGACGTGTCGCGGCCAGGATCGTCCTGGTGCCCTGACCCGAAACGACCCTTAGTCGCCGCGCCGGAGGCCCTCCCGCCGGGAGGGCTTCCGGCATTAGAGTCACGTCTCGTGGCAGAGCGCGCACATGTCGCGTCTGAGCCGATCGGGATCGTCCTCGCCGATGACCATCCGCTGATCCGAGGCGGGATGCGGCGAGTGCTCGATCTCGAGGAGGACGTCCGGGTGGTCGGTGAGGCGGCAGACGTGGAGGGCGCGCTCGCGCTCACCCGCGCGCACCGTCCGCGGGTGGTGGTGCTCGATCTGAACATGCCGGGGGAGCCCACGCTGCCAGCCATTCCGCGGTTTCTTGAGGCCGCCCCTGGGACCGCAGTCCTCGTGCTGACGATGGAGGCGGAACCCGGCTTCGTTCGCCGGGCGTTGAGTGCGGGCGCCCGCGGCTATGTCCTCAAGGAGAGGGCGGAGTCCGAGCTGATCGAGGCCGTGCGCGCGGTCATCGGCGGCAGGACGTATCTCGATCCGAGCCTGGGTGCCCAACTGGCCGCGGCGGCCCCTGACCACGCCGGGGGACCCGAGGGACTGGCTCACGCCGACCCCGAGCGGGCGGTTGGTACCGAGTTCGCGGGGCACCGGATCGATGCCTTCGTGGGCCGCGGTGGGATGGGCCTCGTGTTCCGCGCCACGGACCGGACGCTTGAACGGGCGGTCGCCCTGAAGGTGATCGCCCCGGAGAAGGCCGACAACCCGACCTACCGCACGCGATTCGAACGGGAGTGCCGGCTGGCCGCTTCCCTGGATCATCCGAACGTGGTGGAGATCTTCCACGCCGGCGAATCGGACGGACTGCTGTACCTGACCATGCGCTACGTGGACGGCACCGATCTGGGCAAGTTGCTGCACGGCGGAGCCAGGCTCGAGCCGGCGCGGGCGGCGGCGATCCTCACGCAGGTCGCCGGTGCGCTCGAGCAGGCGCACCGATCCGGCTTGGTCCACCGCGATGTGAAGCCGGAGAACGTGTTGATCACGCAGCGTGCCGGTCGGGAGCATGCCTTCCTGACCGACTTCGGCATCACGAAGCGAGCGGACGAGGAGCCGCTGACACGGACCGGCGTCGCGCTGGGCTCGCCCGATTACATGGCCCCCGAGCAGATCCATGGGGGTGAGGTCGATGCCCGCGCCGACATCTACTCGCTCGGGTGCGTCCTGTATCACATGCTCAGCGGCCAGGTCTTGTTCGATCGCCCCGGCGAGCTCGAGAAGCTGTGGGCGCACGTGCACGACCCGACGCCCCGGCTCCGGGTGGCGGGCGCGCCGCCTGAGCTGCAGGAGGTGCTGGACCGCGCACTCGCCAAGGACCCCCGCGATCGCCAGCAATCAGCGGCGGAACTCGGCGAGGACGTGGCCGCAGTGTTCGCTGGCTAGCTTCAGCTGGTGGCGTGCGAGCCGTTGGTGGGGACGGCGAGTACCGGGCAAGAGCCAAGGTGCAGTAGCCGTTGCGTCACACTTCCGAGGAGCAGGCCGCCGAGGGCGGTGTGGCCGCGTGTACCCACCACTATCACCTCGCCCTGCTGATCGCGGGCCGCATCAGCGATCGCCTGAGCGGCTCTGCCCACGGTGGCCCGTGTCGTCTGGAGGCGCGCCGGGACACCACCTCGTGCCACCTCGGCGACCTGACGCTCGATTTTCGCCTTCAGGTCATCCTCGTCGGCGTGGATGGGGTAGATGCCGGCGGCCTTGCCCGGCACCGTGAGCTCCACACAGTGAACGACTAGCAGTTCGCCGCCTCCTTCCGCCGCAAGCGTTCGGGCCAGCGGCAGTGCTTGATCGGCGGCCTCGGAACCATCCGTCGCCCACACGACTTTCTTGAACATGACTTCACCTCCGTTGTTGGCGTGTGAGGAAAGACTGGCGTGCACACGCCGACGTGCACATCGGGGTGCCGCGGCATTGAGCGATCGGAAAACTACGGACCGCGTAGAAAGCCGCAGCCCGCGCGTGGCGCGGCCCCGATGGCACTCGCCGCGACCGATCGTAGGGTGAACGTCAGTTCACCGCTGATGGGCCTATCTGCTCGTGGTGCCACCAAATAGCAAGAGGAGAAGCACGAAATGTTCAGAAACGTCCTGGTCGGCGTCAACGACGCTGACGGTGGTCGTGACGCGATCGCGCTCGGCACGACGCTCGTCGCACGTGACGGTGAGCTGACGCTCGCCCACGTGTATTACCAAAGCCCCCCGGGACCCTGGCGCCTGGCGGATGTGCACGTGGACCAGCCCGAACGGGCCCGCGACCTGCTGGGACGGGCGCGTGACGAGGCTGGCGTTCGAACCCATCTTCGCTGGCGTGGCGCGCCGTCGGTCGGGCGCGGACTGCACGAGATTGCCGAGATCA
>DATFDC010000364.1:0-2331 GCA_035252415.1 Solirubrobacteraceae bacterium | reverse complement strand
GAAAGCTCATCTCGGTTGGCGCACCGCCGCGGCCCGCCGGTCGTCGGAGATCCCGTTCATAACGCTCCCACCTTAGATCGGCAAGTCTGCGGGTATCCTTGCCCCACCGGGACGCATGCACGATCGCGTTCCGGCCTTGGGGCTATAGCTCAGTTGGGAGAGCGCCTGGATCGCACCCAGGAGGTCACGGGTTCGAGTCCCGTTAGCTCCATCTCAGGAAACCCCAGCGCCCACGGGATTCCTGGCCCCTCCCGTTGCTCTCGGCAGCACGCCGTCCCCTCGATCTTCTGGTCGCCGACAATGGCGTCGCGTCCGGGCAGAAGGCGGCCGATCTCGCTTGCGGCGACCGGGATCGGGGTATCGCCAGATTGCGGTGTATCGATGGACCGTGAAGCAGCTGGCCAAGTTCGCGTTTGCACGCCTGCGCCATGGCGACCCCCGGCTCTTTCTGGCTCTTGCCGCCGAGGATCTGCACTTTCGCTTCCTTGGTCAACACTCGTGGGCCGCCGACTATCGCTCGAAGGACGAGGCGAGAACCTGGCTTCGGCGCTACCTGCGCGCGCGTCTCGAGCTGCAGCCGCACGAGATCGTGGTCAGCGGCCCTCCCTGGAACACGCTGATCTGCACTCGATTCACCGATCGCGCAACAGACGAGGACGGCAGCGTGATCTACGAGAACGAAGGCGTCCTGTTCGATCGGCTGCGCTGGGGTCGCATCCGCGAGCACATCTCCTACGAGGACACCCAGCGGACGCTCGAGTTCGATCGCACCCTGGGCGTCGCTTCTGACCCGTGACCTGAGGGATGGAGGACGCCGTCTCGAGATTCCGAGCTGCTACTGAGGCGGGCGACGTCGAAGGGTTCATGGCGCTAATCGACCCCGACGCCGAGCTCATCTCGCCGATCTCCGGCCGCCTCGTGATCCGCGGTGAAGACGATCTTCGGACCTTGTTCGCGGCGGTCTACGGGAGCATCAAAGGACTCTCCTGGGTCGATCAGATCATCGAGGGGCGGCTGGCCCTGCTGCGAGGCGAGGCACGAATCGGCCCCACGAGGCTCGATGATGCGATGGTGCTCGAGCTTGGGTCGGATGGGCGCATCCGAAGAATCCGACCTCACTTCCGGCCGTTGCTCGGCTGCATCACGTTCGCTCTCATTGTCGGGGCGAAACTCCTCCTTCGCCCCGGTCTATTGGTCCGGGCTGCGCGCAGATAGATCGGCTCGATACGTCGACTGGTCGAACTAGGTCCGGCTCGATACGTCGACTGGTCGAACTAGGTCCGTCGCCTCCGCGCTGCCAGTGAGCCCGCCCCTCTGACCAGGCCTCGCATGAAGGAGAGGGTGAACGGTCTTGGCCGATGCACGACCTCGAGCTTCAGGCCATCCGGATCGAAGAAGAAAACCGCGTAGTAGCCGGGCGTGTAGTGGCGTTCGCCCGCCTCTCCGTCCAGTTCCGCATTCCGGCGAGCGAACTCCTCTGCGGCGTCCACGGCGTTGCGCGAAGGTGCTTCAAAGGCGAGGTGGTGAAGCCCGATCGCATAGCGGTCATATGCGGACTCGTCGCCCTCGGTTGGGCGCTCGCGAAGTCCCAGTGCACCGCCCCAGTCCGGGCCCCAGAGATAGTGGATCGTCTCGCCGCGCTCGCCCCGTTCCTCCGTTACCCCTACCCATCCGAGCGGACCGAGCAGCTCGCGGTAGAACGGCAGGCTGCGCTCGATGGAGGAGACGACCAAATCCACGTGGTCGACCAATGGCATGCCGACGACGCTATATCAGCGCCCTGCCCACCTGCCGATTCGGAGGCTGATGCTGCTACTTCGGAGACCGAGCCGGACCGAGAGTCGGCTCCTCACCCCACACGCCGGTAGCGGATGTGGGTCGCGAGCGGAGAGTGGAGCACCTCGGCCGGCTCGAATCCGAAGGACTCGACTCCGTCGAACAGCCGCTCCCCGGACCCGAGCAGGACCGGGACCACGTCGAGCGTGAGCTCGTCGATCACCCCGGTGGCGAGCGCCTGACGGACGGTCGAGGCGCCGCCCGCGATGTCGACACCATCCTCGCCGGCCGCATCGTTCGCCTGCGCGTATGCGGCCTCGAAGCCCTCGGTGACGAAGTGGAAGCTCGTGCCGCCCTCCATCTCGATCGGTTCGCGAGCGTGGTGGGTGAGCACGAAGACCGGCGCGTGGTAGGGCGGCTCGGGGCCCCACCACCCGTCCCACTCCTCATCCCACTCGCCGCGGATCGGCCCGAACATGTTGCGGCCCATGATGTAGGCCCCGCGCGGTCGCATGAGCCAGCCCGCTGCCGTCGCGTCGGCGTCATTCGCGCGCT
>DATFDC010000363.1:0-6728 GCA_035252415.1 Solirubrobacteraceae bacterium | reverse complement strand
CGATGCTCACCAAGGCTGGGCTGACCGCCGGGACCGCGACGTGGAAGATCGACACGGCTCCTCGGAGCACCGTGATCGGCACCGACCCCGCCGCCGGAACCAAGGTCAAGGCAGGGGCAAAGGTCAGCACGACGGTTTCAGCCGGCTTCCCGGACCTCGCCTTCGATGACGGCGCCGGGATCGCCGTCGTACACGGATACACCGGCGCGCATGTCGCCCGTTTCGGGGTCGCTGCCGACTCGAGCCCGGCCTGGAGGCCGGATGGCAATTTGATCGTGGATACGACGGGCCCGGTCCTCCTCGCCGCCGACGTCAAGCATCCCAAGCGCGCGCCGGCGCAGCTCACCGCCGCGGCTCCGGGAGTCACGTGGACAAATCCGGCGTTCGCGCCGACGAGTGTCAAGGACGTCCTGGCCGTGATCCGCCACGACAGCGGCCCCGACGCGTTGTGCTTCCTGCCCGTCGCGACGCCCCGCAAGGTCTCACCCGGGTGCCTGGCGGTTCCCGGCTGGAGGCTGTCCGAGATCGCCTGGTCTCCGGACGGACGTTCGATGCTCGTCTCGGCGGCGCGCGTGACCGCAGCCGGGACCTTCGGTCTGCTCCGCTTCGTGACCACGGTGCCGTTCGCGACCGACCCCGCGCGGTGGAGCACGAAGGGGAATCTGGCCACCCCCACGACTGCCGGTCATGGAGTCCGGACCGCGCAGATCTCGCCGGATGGGGCCTCGATGGCGGTGATCTCGGACCTCGGAAGCGGGTCCTTCCGGGTCGGGCTCACGACGCCGAAGGACCTGGCCCTCAAGAAGTTGAAACTCCTCCCGCTGCGCGGCTGCGACGTCGCGTGGCGGTCCGATAGCGGGGAGCTCGCGATCGTCGAGAGCGACCCGGCCTGCCAGACACCCGTCGGCTCGATTGTCGGGCTCGAACCGTCGAAGCCTCGCGCCCTGAGAATGCTCACGTTCAAGGGGGAGCATCCGAGCTGGCAGCCGGTGCGTCTTGGGCCCTGACGAGCGAGCGCCGCCGGGTCACGCGTGAGTTCAGGCCTCGACCGCGAACTGGCCCGGGCTGAGCACGGTCACGACGCCTGGAGGAACGCCGTTGGTGATCGCGGTCGCCGTGGCGATCAGGGCCGGGATGCCGTTGATCGTCACCGTCAGTGACGTCGAGCCGGGCAGCGGTGAGACGACGAGGGTGCACGGGACGGTCGCTGGTGTCGGGGGCTGCAGACAGCCGACGATGGGCGCGCCGACCAGATCGACCAACCGAAGAACCGGCGCGCCCTGGGCAAGCACCTGCACCTGTCGCGGGATCAATGTGACCTGTCCGCCGTGAGGACACATTAACACTGCGTTTACGGTGAGAAGTGGCGGCATCAAAAAACTCTCAATACCTGCTCAACGAGCATGGGCCTCGTACAATCGTCCATTGCGCGAGGGACGCGGCCAAATTACAATCCAGTCGAGGGGCATGGTGGCGATCGAATCGCATCTCTTCGTTCTGGATTCACACTCGATCTACCGGCGAGGAGTGGAGGCCTGTCTCGCGGCGCTGCCGAACGTCTGCTCCGTGGCCGGCGCCAGCACGCCGGCCGAGGCGTGGTCGAACGAGTTGCTGGCGACTGCCACTCTCGTGATCGTGGACTCGAGCGAAGCTGAGGCGCGGCAATTCATTCGTCGGGTCTGCGAGTCTCTGTGCGTGCCGGTTATCGCGTTCAGCTCGCGGTGCGACGAGGAGAGCGTACTGGCCGCCGTCGAAGCCGGCGCGATCGGGGTACTGTCGAAGGAAAGCATTACACCGGAAACCCTCTGCTCGACAGTGACGGCCGCCCTCCAGGGCACCGGCGTAATGTCGCCAGAGGTGCTCGGCATGTTGCTCTCGGGGTTGAACCGCGTGTCGCGAGAGGTACTGGAGCCGCGCGGGCTGTCGCTTTCCCGACTTACAACCCGGGAGCGGCAGGTCCTTCGCCTGATCGCCCAGGGACACGCGACGCATGAGGTGGCTCGCGAACTGTGTTACAGCGAGCGAACGGTCAAGAACGTGCTTCATGACGTAGTCACCAAGCTCGGGGCACGGAGCCGCTCACATGCGGTCGCTGATGCGGTGAGGCAGGGCCTCATCTAGTCACGCCGCCGACGTGTGGGTTTCGGTGTCTCTACGAGACGCGAAACCACAGTGAAGGTAAGTGAGCGCACCAGAAATGCCTGCCTGTTGTGGGATCAGGATAAGCGGAGGCGACGCTGTGAGGGGCGATGGCGACCCATTCGGGAATACGGTTTGCCCGATTGGACCCGCTTCACGCCAAGGCAACTAGGTGGCCTTCATCTCGCCGTGCCTTGCCTGGCTCTTGCGTCTGAACTCTTACCTTTTCGCAGGCCGGGGTTTTTGAAGGCCTTCTTGTAGGCGTCGAGGAGGAACGGCAGCATCTCCATTTCCGGCATCGGCTTCCCCGTGGCTTCGTGGCGGAGCATCTCGCTACTGAGCTTGATATAGGCCTCGCCGAGAGCTGCGGTGAGCGCGCTTGCGACTGCCGCGTTGATGAAGTTCACGCCGGGGACGACCTTGAGCAGGCTCTCGGCAATCTGGCGTCCCACGACCGTGATGCCGCCCTGGCCGACCAGGCCACGGATGAGGTTGACGGCTCGCTCGTTGCTCATGTCGATGCCGAAGACTGCGGTGATACCGGCGAGCATCCCCAACTGGACGGGCAGGAGCACCGCCGCGTCTGGGACGGGGATCGGCGCGGCGCCTATGCCGGCGGCTGCGACGCTTGAGGCTCCAACAATGGCTCGGGCCTGGTTGGCCTTCAGGCGGATGACTACCCCTTGGGCGTTTGCAAACGCCCGCCTCACCGCCTCGGGGAGGATGTCGTTGGTCCGCTCGACGAGTTGCTCCAGACCTCGTGGCGGAACTTCCTGGCCGGCCACCCGGCGCGCTCGCGAGAGTGTGCGCACCGGGTCTCCGTCGATAGGGAGCTTCTCCTCTCGGATGACCGCTTCCAGCGCGCCGGCATGTTCGTCGTCGATGCACTGCGTGAGGACGAGAATCACCGGGAGCTCATCCGCAAGGGCGCGGATGATCTCGATGTCGTAATCCTGAATCCGCGATTGGCCGGTGTTGATGCAGTACCAGGCGACGTGGATCAGGTCGTTGGGCAAACCTTTGCGCGACTCCGTGATGGTCTTCCTGTACTCGCGGATGACTTCATCCTTCGCCTGTCCGAGCTCGATTCCCGGCGTGTCGTAGATGGTTACGGGCACCCCTGGTACCTCGTGCTTCTGGACATGCCTCGTGACTGGCTTGCCGATGCCCTCCACGGCGAGCGGCACCCTGAACACCGCGTTGATCAGCGTGCTCTTCCCGGCCCCGGTTTGCCCGCTTATCAGGATGTTCGCGTGGCCGAGCTGCTCCATTGCGCGCTGTTGCTCGGCGCTGAAGAACGCGGCAGGGTCGGCCGCCACGTCTTCGACGCCGGGACCCAGTGCGTCGTTGTCGCCCGAGTCTTTCTTCCCAGTGCGGCGAGCGCGATCGGTCACCTCGTGCAGCCCGCGGCTGACCGCGTCGCCGACGTCCTTGACGCCCCGCTCCGCGACTCGACGAGCTCGGTCCAGGGCATGCTCCAGCTTCTCGCGCCGATTAGTTGGCTCGGGCACGAAAGCTCCTCATCGCGTCCGACTCATCCTCGCATGTCGATAAGAGACTCCGGTCTCGCAACCGTGTCCGAGCGATACCCGGGGACGGCGACGGAGAACCAGTCCAGGTCCGGTGCGCCATATTCCTCGTCGCGCGAGCGTGAAACGGACTGCGAACCCCAGACGCAAAAGGCCCGCAAATGCGGACCTTAGTGAGAGCGGCTGAAGGGGCTCGAACCCTCGACCTTCTGCATGGCAAGCAGACGCTCTAGCCAACTGAGCTACAGCCGCGATGTTCGCAGGCAGGAGATTATAGAGCGGGCCATGCGCCGCCCGCGGGCCTAGCGCGACCGCGCCAGGGCGTTCACGTCGTCGGGGTTGATCAGGTCGGGGACGGTCCAGCCGTCGAGGTCGTATTCGTTCATGCACTGCTCGGCGAAGCCCTTGTAGCGGTCGGTCTGGCCGCTGCCCATCGCGGCGAACAGGACCTCCATGCGGATGTTCTCGCTGTTGCCGCTGTAGTTGCGCTCGTAGAGCTCGTGGCGGCCGCCGAACTCGGTCCCGATGGCGTCCCAGAGGAGCTTCATGAGCTTGACGCGCTCGACCGCCTCGATGCCGTTCGATCCGCGGACGTAACGCTCCAAGTATTTCCGTATGTCGGGGTTCTTGAAGTCGCGGGCGCTCGAGTTGATGTAGATGAGACCGCTGGCCACGGTCTGCTCGATGATCTCCTTGACGCGTGGATAGCCGATCGTGGAGAACAGGCGATAGGCCATGGCGTAGTCCATGTTGGGCAGGAGCGCGCCCTCCTTCCAGGGCTGGGGCTCGCGGGCCATGGCGCTGGCCAGGCCCCAGAGCAGGTTGCGCCAGGCCAGCACCTCGCCGACCTGGGCCTGGACGCCGCGGAAGTCCTTGGTGCCGGTGGCCTCGACCGCCTTCAGGAGCAGGCCACCGATGAAATCGAGCTTGACCGCCAGGCGGATGCAGCCGTGGAAGCAGAAGCGCGGGATGAAGCCGGTGTGGGGGAAGAAGTTGTTGGCCTTCTCGATGTCGCCGTACACGAACACGTTCTCCCATGGCACGAGCACGCGGTCGAAGATGAAGATCGAGTCGTTTTCGTCGAGGCGGCTTGACAGGGGATAGTCGAACGGGCTCCCCATCACCTCGGCGGTCATCTCGTAGGAGGGGCGGCAGATCAGCTTCACGCCCGGCGTGTCCATGGAGACGGCGCAGATCACTGCGTATTCCTTCTTCTGCAGCGGGATCGGGCCGTAATGCGAGATGAAGTTGAAGTGGGTGAGCGCAGAGCCCGTGGCGACTACCTTGGCGCCGCTGACCACGATGCCGTCGTCGCGCTCTTCCTCGACGTGCATGAACACGTCGCTGACCTCGTCGGGCGGCCGGTTGCGATCGACCGGCGGGTGGATGATCGCGTGGTTCCAGTACAGGACCCGCTCCTGCGCCTCGCGATACCAGCGCCGGGCGTTTTCCTGGTAGGGGTCGTAGAAGTCGGCGTTGGCGCCGAGCGTGGCCAGGAAGGCGGCCTTGTAGTCGGGGCTGCGGCCGAGCCAGCCGTAGCCGATCCGGGCCCACTCGGCGATCGCCTCCAGATCGCCCACGCAATCCTCGACCGTGCGCGGGAAGCGGAAGAACTTGTGGGTCACGCCCTGCGAGCCGGTGTCGGTGGGGGTGGTGATGATCGAGCGTCGCTCCGGGTCGTGCAGTGCGTCGTAGAGGCGGGCGATCGAGCGCGCCGTGTTGCGAAATGCGGGGTGGGTGGTCACGTCCTCCACGCGCTCGCCGTAGACGTAGACCTCCCGGCCGTCACGGATGCTCTCCAGGTACTCGGCTCCGGTGAACGGTTCGGTGGTCCTGGCGGTGCTGTCGAGCATCGGTGCGGCGGCTCCTCGATCGGCGTTTTTGTCAGACCGAATCCTTCCACGGGGCCTGGGCGCGATCAACCCGCCCGACCGGCCGATAGGCTCCACCTCCGTGCCAACCGGCTGCTTCGTCTCCACCGGCCGCTCGCTGGACCAGGCCCTCGCGCGGGTCAAGCTGGCCGAGTCGCTCGGCTACCACTCGGCGTTCGTCACCCACATCGCGGGGCGCGAGTCGCTCACCGTGGTCACCGCGTACGCGCAGGCCACCGAGCGCATCCGCGTCGGTCCCGGCGTGGTCCCGATCTACACGCGCACGCCGGTCACCATGGCCCAGACCGCGGCCACAATCGACGAGCTCTCCGGCGGCCGGCTCAGCCTGGGCCTGGGCGTATCGCACCGAGCGATCGTGGAGGGCTGGCATGGCCAGACCATCGATCACCCGGTTGGCGAGATGCGCGAGTACGTGGGAATCGTCCGGGCGATCCTCCGGGGAGAAGATCCGCCGGCCGGCGAGAAATGGCGGACCGGATTCCGCCTGGTCGGACTCGACCCGCGCCCCGACATCCCGCTGTTCATCGCGGCGCTGTCGCCGGCGATGCTCCGGCTGGCCGGCGAGATCGGCGATGGCGTGATGCTGTGGCTGTGCAACCCGAACTACATCCGGGACGTTGTGATCCCCGCGGTTCGGGAGGGTCGGGAACGGGCCGGGCGCACGCTGAACGGCTTCGAAGTCGTCGCGGCGGTTCCGGGTGCGCTCACCGACGAGCCGGACGGCGCCTTTGCGGCGATCCGTGGTGAGCTGATGACCTATTTCTCACTGCCCTTCTACCGCACGATGCTCGAGCGCTCGGGCTATGGGGCGGACATCGCCGCGTTCGATGCCGCCCGGGGCGACGCCGAAGCGGCCCGCGCGGCGATCTCCGACGAGTTCCTCAGCGCGCTCACCGCGGTCGGTGACGAGGCGGTCGTCCGCGCCGGGGTGGAGCGCTACCGCGACGCCGGTGTGACCCTGCCGTGCCTCGGGCCGATCTCCAAGACCGACTTCGAGGCCACGCTGCATGCGGCGGCCCCTGCCGCCTGACCCCTGGCTCTCGGGCTCTCGAGAACGGATCCGGTTGGGAGCTTGACCGCGAGCGTCCCCACTCCGAGCGGCCCGATGCAATGCTCCACCCGCTCAGCCGGCCCGGCGCGGAGAGGCGGCGGCTACGGTGCGGCGCCC
>DATFDC010000362.1:0-2204 GCA_035252415.1 Solirubrobacteraceae bacterium | reverse complement strand
CGTCGATGGCCAGCCGCAGGTCGGTGCCTCGGGGACACGTGATGTGCGCGGCCGTCCCGGCGTCGAGCACCGCCGCCACCGCCCTCGACCGCGCCGCCATCGTGTCGAAGTCGACCGCCATCACCCGGGCCAGCATGTCCTCGGTCACACCCGGCATCGTCGCGCCTCGCGCGCCTCCGTCGCTCGCGCGCTTGCGCGCGCTGGTGTGGCTGAGCGACCGCGTGGTCGGGGCGATGAACACGTCGCACGCGGCCAGCGCCCCGGCCACGCTCGCCGGCGGCTCGTTGCCGTCGTTGGCGCGCTCGTCCATGACCATCAGCACCGCGTCCGCGCCGGCGGCGCTCGCCGCGCCGCGCAAGGCCTCGCCGATCGACCGCGTGCCGGCGTCGACCACAACCACGACCTCCTCGCCCGCCTTCACGCCCAAGCAGCGACGCACCACGGTCTCGACGGCCGGTCCAAGCTCGCTCATCGCCGGCGGATCATAGGCACGCGGCCCGTGCCACCGAACCCCTCGCCCCCGGCGGGGCTACACTCGCGGGCGCCCGCCGGAGTAGCTCAGTCGGTTAGAGCAGCGGAATCATAATCCGCGTGTCGGGGGTTCGAGTCCCTCCTCCGGCATCAGCGAATGCCCGGGAAATAGGCTGTTTTCGAGCGCGACCTGAGGCCGGCGTCAGGTCGCTCAGCGGGCCTACAGCGGCATCTTTCCGCGGCCACGGCGGCCCAGCGACGCGCTCTTGTCAGCGGCGCGCTCTGAGCTGCTGAACGGCTTGCGCAACCACCGGCCGAGGCTGCCGGGCGCCGAATTCCCACGCTCTGTCCCGCGCGATTCGATCCCGGGACGTTGTGCAACCAGACGGTTGCCGATTCCGCGGAATCGTCCCGCGCTCAGACCAACTCTTGAACCGGCCGGCCCCGGTCGGCGTATTCGTCCAGCCAGGCGGTTCGGTATCCGTCTCGCCAGAGAATCGGGAAGAACGCCTCGTCAAGCTCGATCTCGCCCGGCCGGCGATAGCGGGAGTAGATCGGATGTAGGTGCTCGGGGTTCCACCGTGTGTCGGTGGAGATCATGTGGCTGATGATCGAGCGGCGCTGAGCGTCGGGGCGCTCATTCGGCGGGCTGCCGTGGAACGTCCACCCGTCGTGGAACGCGGCGCCGCCGGCCGGGACCTCGATCGGAACCAGCTCCAGCTCGACGCCCGGGGGAATCGCGGTGCGCACATGACCAAGCCAGTCGTCGGGTGCGTGAAACGTGCCGCCCAGGGGCGCGTGTGGCCAGTGCTGTGAACCGCGCACGTAGTAGATCGTTCCGGTGTCGGCGGCCGTATCGTCGAGCGCCATCCAGCAGGTGGTCATGTTCGGCGGATCGAGATGGCCCAGGTACGCGGCGTCCTGATGGCACAGCAGGGCCTTGCCCGATGGCGGCTTCCAGATCGCGTTGTCCTGCGCCAGGCGCATGCCCGGAAGCCCGGCCAGCGCGGCGGCGAACTCGCCCACTCGCCGCGACAGTGTCACGCCGGCCAGCACCCGGTCGGCCTTCCACACGTTGCACAGCTGGCGGGTGAGGTCCGGCGCGGTCACGCCGGGCACATAGTTGACCTCGTCGGGCGCAAGCCCCGCCTCCCACCGATGCTCGAACACGCTCATGAAGTGCTCGCGGGTTTGGTCGAGCTCGGCTGTCTCGAGGAACTGCTCGACGATCAGGAAGCCGTCGCGACGATAGCTCTCGACCTGCTCGGCGGTGGGACCGTTCACGTGCGCCAGTCTAACCTCGGCACCAGAGCCCGGAAGCGCACGCTCCTCAAGTGTCGCTCGGGATAATGTCGGCGTGCCAGCGGGCGAATGGAGCGCCGTGGATCACGTGCGGCGCTACCTCCAACGCGCCGATGAGTTTCCGCGCCGGGCCGAGGGTGAGAGAGTGCTGCTCGACCACATCGCCCCCGGCGTCGGACGCGTGCTCGACCTGGGTACAGGCGACGGGCGGCTGCTTGACTGGCTGCGGCGCGAGCGCCCGCATCTGCGCGGGGTCGGGCTCGACGTCTCCGAGGTGATGCTCGATGCCGCGCGGGCACGGTTCGAAGGCGAGGAACACGTCGAGCTCGTTGAGCACGACATGGCCGGGGCGCTCCCGAAGCTAGGGCGCTTCGACGCGGTCGTCTCTTCGATGGCCATCCACCATCTCGAGCACGACCGCAAGCGCGAGC
>DATFDC010000361.1:0-6858 GCA_035252415.1 Solirubrobacteraceae bacterium | reverse complement strand
TCCCCATGGCGCGCGACCAGCCGCGCGGCGTGGGTCCGCGCCGCGGCGGTCGAGATCTGTTGCCCGAGCACGGCGCGGATCGCCATCTCGTCGCCGTCCACAGCGCGCGGCACGCGCCGGCCGGGGGCTCGAGCGATCAGCGGCGCCAACCTCGGATCCTCGCCCAGCAGCCCGTCGATGGCCAGCGGATCGGCGTCGAGGTCGAGCAGCCAACGGCTGCGGGCGATCGCGGCGCTCAGATCGCGCAGGTCGGTCAGGCGCAGGCGGCACGCGACGTGGTCGGGCTCGGGGGTGAGCTCGACGATCCCGGCGCCGAACGGGAGCCGGAGCGTGCGTCGGTAGGTCCGGCCGCCGATCTCCTCGACCCCGGGGATCGCCGTGGCGGCGAGGTGGCCGAACAGGTTCTCGGGACAGAGCGGCCGGCGGAAGGCCAGCTTCAGACGCAGGCTCGAGGCGCTGGCGTTCGACCCGCCGCGGGCCCGCCGGCGCAGCTCGGTGGGGGTCATGGCGAACACCGCGCGCACGGTCGCGTTGAACTGCCGGATGCTCTCGAACCCGGCGGCAAAGGCGATCTCGGTCATTGGCAGCGAGCTGGTCTCGATCAGCGTGCGCGCCGTCTGCGCCCGCTGGGCCCGCGCCAGGGCCAGCGGACCGGCGCCCAGCTCGGCCACCAGAACGCGCTGGAGCTGGCGGACGGAATACCCGACCGCGGCGGCCAAGCCGGGCACGCCACCGCGATCGATCACGCCGTCAGCAATCAGCCGCATCGCGCGGGCCACCACGTCCCCGCGCGAGTTCCATTCCGGCGAGCCCGGGGTGGCGTCCGGCCGGCAGCGCTTGCACGCCCGGAAACCCGCCTGCTGGCAGGCCGCCGCGGACGGGAAGAAGCGCACGTGCTCGGGCCGCGGAGTCCGGGCCGGGCAGCTCGGACGGCAGTACACGCCGGTCGAGGTGACAGCCGTGAAGAACCAGCCGTCGAAGCGCGGATCGCGAGCGCCCAGGGCGCGATAACACACGTCGAACTCCACGCGACGAGCGTGGCAGACGCTCGGTTTGTCGTCTAGCGCGATTGCGACACGATCTCGGCGTCGTCGGGCTCGAGCGCGACAAGCCGGACGTCAGCGAGAGCCGCGAAGCCCACATCGATGCGCAGGCCACCGTCGGCCCCGGGGGCGATGTCGAGCGTGGCGTCGTGCGCGGCGGCGACCGCGGCCACGATCGAGAGTCCGAGCCCGAACCCGCCGCTCGGGTGCCCGAGCCGATCCGGCGCCAGGCGCTGGAACGGGGCCAGCAGCCGATGGATCTCGGCGGTCGGCACCATCGGGCCGCTGTTGACGATCCGGAGCACGGCCCGGCCCTCGCGGCTGCCCACGTGCATGCGCACGTAGCCGCCCGGAACGTTGTGGCGAATCGCGTTCTGGAGCAGATTCGAGACCAGCCGGACCAGGAGCCGCCGGTCGCCCGAGACGAGGACGGGGGTGAGCTCGACGTCGAGTTCGAGCCGATCGGCATCGGGCTGGTGCTCGCGCAGCGCGGCCCGGGCGACCACGGACAGGTCGACCGGCTCGCGACGGTCGACGCCCTGATCGCCCTGAGCGAGCGCGAGCAGCGCGTCAATCAGTTGCTCCTGCTGCTCGTTCTCCTCGAGCGCGTCGCGGCACGTCTGCCGGAACGTCTCGCGCGTGGCCTGCGGGTCGGTGATGACCATCTCGAGCAGCGCCCGCGAGGCGGTCAGCGGCGTGCGCAGCTCGTGCGAGGCGTTGGCGACGAACCGCCGCTGCGCGTCGTAGGCCCGCTCGAGCGGGCGCAGCACCCGCCCCGCGACCAGCCAGCCCAGCCCTCCCGAGATCAGCACCATGATGGCCAGCGCGATCGCCGACTCGGCCTCGAGGTGGCGCAGATCGGCGATCCGCTGGCGCGCGCCCACGTACTTGACTGTGGCTCGGCCGGCCGCCGTCGAGAGCTCACGCCTGACCTCGGACGGCAGCACCTCTAACGAGGGGACGGCCACACGCTCCTTGGGCGCGAAGATCTTGCCCGGATCCGTGGTCACAGTGTCGTGCGAGACAAGTGCGTAGGTGACGGCCAGCAGCGCGGCGCCGCAGGCCAGGAACAGCCCGCCGTAGAGCAGGGTCAGTCGCCATCGCACCGCCGTCTGCGGACGACGCAGGCGGCTCATCTCCCATCACCGATGCGGTACCCGACCGGGGTGACGGTCTGGATGACCGGGGGGTCGCCGAGCTTGGCCCGCAGCCGGCTCACGGTCATCCGCACGGCGTTGGTGAACGGGTCGGTGGCGTCGTCCCAGGCCCGCACGAGGATCTCCTCGGTCGAGACCACGGCGCCCTCGGCACGCAGCAGGACCTCGAGCACCGCGAACTCCTTCGGCGTCAGGTTGACCGGACTGCCGGCGCCCGCGACTTCCCGGCGCGACGTGTCGAGCGTAAGGTCGCGGTAGGCCAGCCGGGGCGGGAGCACGCGTTGCGATCGCCGGGCCAGCGCCCGGATCCGCGCGACGAGTTCATTTAGGTGGAAGGGCTTCGGCAGGTAGTCATCGGCGCCGATCCCGAGCCCCTCCACCCGGTCCTGGATCGATCCGGCCGCGGTCAGCATCAGGACCGCGGTGTGGCCGTCGCCGACCAGCGACCGGCAGACCTCGTCGCCGTGCACGCCGGGCAGGTCGCGGTCGAGCACCACCACGTCGTAGTCGGTCAGCGCGGCGCGGTCGAGCGCCTCACGGCCGTCGAACGCGACGTCGACGGCCATTCCCTCACGGCGCAGCACGGACGCCACGGTCGCGGCGAGGCGGGCGTGGTCTTCCACGATCAGCACTCTCATCGCTCGGGCATCCTGGTTGGAACGTCGGCGCGGAAGCGGTTCCGCGCCGACGTCGCGGCTCAGGATGCCTCACGGCAGGTAACAGGGGCATAACAGCGTTACTGGGCGGTTAGGGCCGGCTCTGTAGACCTGGTCGCCGTGCGCTCTACGTTCGTGGTCCTGGTGGGTTGTTGCCTGCTTGCGGCGTGCGGCTCGACCGGTCAGCCGAGCGGCACCGCCACCGGCGCCGCCAGCGGGGCATCGGGCGACAAGAGCCGCGACTTTGAGTTCGCGGCCTGCATGCGCTCGCACGGGGTGACGAACTTCCCTGACCCGACCCCCGGCGGGGGCATTCAGCTCCCGACCAACCTCAATCCCCAATCCCCGGCGTTCAGGTCCGCGCGGCAGGCGTGCAAGCAGTTCCTGCCGAACAAGGGGGTCCCCCCGTCCACCTCTGCGGCGGACCGAGCGGCCGCGCTGACTCTGGCGCGGTGCATGCGCGCGCACGGGGTTCCCCAGTTCCCCGATCCGGCGTTCAGCCCTGTGCACAACTCTCAGCGCGTGCTCGTCATGCCCGGGATGGCGTTCGCGATTCCGAGTTCGGTCGACCCGAAGTCACCGGCGTTCCAGCGGGCCGCCCAGACGTGTGGGGTCGGTCGGGGTGACTAGCCGGGGGGCAGCCTGACCGTCACGACGAGCCCGCCGCCGGGCTGGGGCGCGGCGGTGATCTCGCCGTCGTGGGCGTGCACGATGGCCCGCGCGATCGACAGCCCCAGGCCGTGGTGACCATCGGTCTTCGTCCGGTCTCGGCCACCGCGGTGAAACGGCTCGAACATCGGCTCGACCTCATCCGGATAGACCACCGGACCGCTGTTCGCCACTCGCAGCACCGCGCGATCCGACTCGGTCGCGGTCTCGACCGCGATCCATCCGCCCTCGTAGTTGTGGCTGATCGCGTTGTCGAGCAGGTTCGCGATCAGGCGCTCGATCAGCGGCTGATCGCCGGTCACCGCGGCCGGCTGCAGCGCCGGCTTCAGGTCCAGGTGACGATCCGCGATCGCGTCCTGGGTCCGGCCCAGCACGCGTTCGGTCAGCGCGCTCAGATCCAGCTGCTCGCGATACTCGAGTCCTCGCTCGCTGGTGGCCAGCGTGAGCAGCGCCTCGAGCAGCCGTTCCTGGCTGCGGCCCGAGGCCAGCAGCTCCTCGCAGGCCGCGCGCAGGCTCTCCGCGCTCGCGTTCGGGTCGGCCAGGGCGACCTGCAGCAATGTGCGCTCGAGCGTCAGCGGGGTGCGCAGCTCGTGGGCCGCGTTGGCCACGAATCGGCGCTGGGCGGCGAAGGCCGCCTCCAGCCGGCCGAGCAGATCGTCGAAGGTGTCCCCGAGCTGCTTGAACTCGTCCTCCCGACCGGTCAACGCCAGCCGGTCGTGCAGATTGCCGGCCGAGATCGAGCGGGCGGACGACGTCATCTGGCGCAGCGGACGGAGCATCCGGCCCGCCGCGAACCAGCCGAGGGGAGCCGAGATCGCGGCGGTGAACGCCAGCGTGAGCCAGGAGACGGCGAGCAGCCGAGCGATGTCGGCCGAATGCTGATGGGTGACCGCGTCGTGGACGCGCCCACCGGAGCCGCCCGGCACCGCGACCGACACCGCGCTCGAGCCGACTACATCGCCGCGCCAGACGAAGACGAGGATGATCCCGATGAGGACCGTCCCCAGGAGGAGGAACAACCCCGAGTAGAGCAGCGTCAGGCGCAGGCGAGCGCTGTGGTCGGACAGCTCTCGCCACCGACGCGGAACCAGGCGGAGGGCCAGCGCGCTCATCAGATGCGGTAGCCGGCCTCCCGGACCGTCTCGATCGCGGAGGGCTCGCCGAGCTTGGCCCGCAGCCGCCCGATCGTCGTCTTGACCGTGCTCGTGAACGGGTCGGCGGCCTCGTCCCACACGCGCGCGAGCAGCTCCTCGGCCGATATGACCCGGCCGTCGGCGGCCATCAGATACTCGAGCAGCGCGAACTCCTTCGGGCTGAGCATCAGGCGCCGATCGCCGCGGAACGCGACGCGCCGAGCCGAGTCGAGCACCAGGTCGCCGCGCTGGAGCTTCGGGGGCACGGCCGCACCGGGCCGGCGGCCGAGCGCCCGGACGCGAGCCACGAGCTCGGCGAACTCGAAGGGCTTTGGCAGATAGTCGTCGGCGCCGAGTTCGAGGCCTTCGACGCGATCGGCGATCGTGCTTGCCGCGGTCAGCATCAGGACCCTGGCTTCCGCGTGCTGGTCCACGAGCGCGCGGCAGACCTGATCGCCGTGCACCGCGGGCAGGTCGCGATCGAGCACGACCACGTCGTAGGTGTTCACCGACACGTGGGTCAGCGCGTCCGCCCCGTCGTAAGAGACGTCGACGGCCATCCCCTCGCGCCGCAGTCCTTCGGCCACGGCTTCGGCCAGTCGGCGCTGATCTTCCACCACGAGAACCCTCATTTGTCGCCACGAAGCATCCCGGACGGCCGGTGACAGTCAAGTCACAGTCGCGGTCACCGTGCTGTCACCGGCCGGTGTCTAGAACTCGGCGCCATGACCAAACGCATCTTCCTCGCCTTGCTGTTCGCGCCGATCGTGGCGGGCTGCGGCTCGAACAAGCCAACCCCTTCGACCGGCGCTTCGTCGTCCAACAACCCGGCCGCCAGCGCGTATGCCTACTCCCGCTGCATGCGCAGCCATGGCGTTTCGAACTTCCCCGACCCGAAGGTGTCCGCCAGCGCGGGCCATGCGAGTGTCGCTATCGCGGTGAACCCGTCGATCACCGGATCACCCAAGTTCAACCCGGCTCAGAAAGCATGCCAGGGAATCATCGGCGGGCCGGGCCTGAGTCAGTCCCAGGAGCGCGCACAGCAGCAGGCGCACGCGCGGATCCTGCTCGCGTTCGCGCGGTGCCTGCGGGCGAACCACGTCACTGACTTCCCCGACCCGAACGCCCAGGGCCAGCTCCCGCTCCCGAGCGTGATCGCCGCCGGAGTCGACATCCACTCGCAACAGTTCCTCGACGCGGCGCGGGCGTGCGTAGGCGTCACCCACGGGGAGATCACGATGGCGCAGATCCAAGCCGGGATCAACGGCCAGCCGTAAGTGCCGCTAACTCCCCGATAACCCCGTTACGTCCCTGTTACCTGCGGTGCCATACAACGCGTCCTCGTGAATCGTCTCGCTGCGACGCTCGGGCTGGTCATCGC
The DNA here is from genome assembly GCA_035252415.1 of Solirubrobacteraceae bacterium. Taxonomy (GTDB): domain Bacteria; phylum Actinomycetota; class Thermoleophilia; order Solirubrobacterales; family Solirubrobacteraceae; genus Palsa-465. The sequence goes on along the minus strand of DATFDC010000361.1, from coordinate 819 downwards.
GATCGCGGTCGTGATCGCAATCGTGCTCGGCACGCGCTCGCCGAATGCGGCAGGCGACCATGGCAGCCGGGGCCAGACCTCGGGGTCGACAACCGTTCAGCGGCGGGACCTCGTGCAGACCGACACGGAGTCCGGCACGCTCAGCTACGCGGACCCCCGGACCGTGTACGACGGGCTCACCGGCACGATCACCTGGCTTCCGGCCGTCGGCCAGGTGATCAAGCCCGGCCAGGCGCTCTACCGCGTGGGCGGTGTGCCGGTGATCCTGATGAACGGCTCGACGCCGGCCTACCGGGACCTGAACTCCTCCGACAGCGACGGGCCCGACATCCTCGAGCTCAACCGCAACCTGGTCGCGCTCGGCTTCAACCCCGACGGGATCGTCGTGGACGACGTGTGGCAGGCCGCCACCACCGCCGGCGTCGAGCTGTTCCAGGAGTCTCTGGGCGAGACCGAGACCGGCGAGCTCAAGCTCGGCAACGTCGTGTTCCTCCCTCATGCCCGCGTGATCTCGGCGGTCGACGCGTCGCTCGGGTCGAACGGCGGCGGCGGCAGCAGCGGCGGTGGGGGTGGTTCGTCCGCGGCGGGCCATCCGAACACCGGCCCCGAGTTCGTGAGCCTGACCACGACAAGCCCCACCCCGGCGCCTGGCAAACCGCACAAGAAGAAGAAGAAGAAGGGGAAGAAGCCGCACAAGCCCACCACCGTGGCGGCGCTTCTGGGCTTGCTGAAGGCGCAGTCGGCGCAGCTCCAGGCGCAATCCGCGCAGCTGAGGGCTGCACAGTCGGGAGGGCATGGCGGTGGCAACGGGGGGAACAA
>DATFDC010000360.1:0-2441 GCA_035252415.1 Solirubrobacteraceae bacterium | reverse complement strand
TCGGGGTGGCGAGCGCCGCGCTGGCCACGGCCTGGCGCGCGCTTCCCTCGATCGCGCTCGCCCCCGTGCCATCGGCGCAGCTTCCCCGCCGGAGCGAGATACCCGTCCGGATGGCGAGCGTCGCCTTGCTGGTCGCGCTGCTCTCGGCGGCGGCCGGGGCGCTCGGCGCGGTAGCCGGCGGCATGCTCGCGGCGCTGCCCGTTCTGGCCTGCGTGCTTGCCGTGTTCACCCACCGCGAGCATGGCGGGACTCAGGCAATCGCGCTGCTCCGCGGGATGCTGGCCGGGATGGCCTCGTTCGTGCTGTTCTGCCAGGTGATCGTGCTGGCCGTCGTGCCCTACGGGATCGCGCCGGCGTTCGCCGCGGCCACCGCGGTCGCGCTGGCCGTGCAGGCGATCACGGTTTACTCGCCGACCCCGGTCCACTCGCTGCTGCGCCGCCAGAGCTCGGCAGCCAGCCCCGCGGTGGCCGCGGCCCCCGGCTTCCTGGGCCGGCAGTCGTCGTAGTAGCGCCCGCTCTGGTCGACGACCTCGGCCGAGGTCGCGCAGTACAGCGACGTCTGCGCGCCCCGCTCGGGCGAGTCCATGCGTCGCTTGATCAGCGGGCGGACCGGCCAGGGAACGCTACGCCAGATATCCGAGGCGATCACGCCCGGATGCAGCGAGTAGGTGGTCACCGCGCTGCCCCCGAGCCGGCGGGCCAGTTCCTGGGCATGGAGCACGTTGGCCAGCTTGGACACCGAGTACTCGGCCATGCCGGTGAGCGACCGGGTGGGCCGGTGCACGGCCTCCCAGTCGATGCCGCCGGCGCGGTAGTGGGCCGCGCTGGCCACGTTGACGATCCGGGCGGGCGCGCTTACGCGCAACCGCTCGAGCAGCAGGCCGGTGAGCAGGAACGGCCCCACGTGGTTGGTGCCGAACATCCGCTCGAACCCGCTGGCCGTCATCCCGCGCGAGCCGGCCACGCCGGCGTTGTTGATCAGCACGTGAAGCGGCTCGCCGGTGGCCAGGAACGACTCGGCGCAGCGCCGGACCGAATCGAGGTCGCCCAGGTCGAGCGAGAGCAGCCCGATCTCGCGGTTGCCGGTTTGCGCCGCGATCTCCTCGATCGTCCGGCGCCCGGCCGCCTCCGAGCGGCAGGCCAGATGCAGCCGCGCCCCGCGGGCGGCCAGCGCCCGCGCGGTCTCCCGGCCGATGCCGGTGTTGGCGCCGGTGATCAGGAACGTCCGGCCATCGAGGTCGCCCGCGGGCATGGCGTGAGAGATTATTCGGGGGAGCGCATGCTGGGCAGCAGCGTCGCGGCCAGCGCCGTCGACAGCGCCCAGCCGCACATCACCAGGATGCTCGTCGTGCTCGAGAAGTGCTCGAGGGCCAACCCGATGACCAGCGGGCCGGCCCAGCCGAGCGACTGCGACAGAGTGCCGGCGGCGGCGTGGACCCGGCCCTGCATGTGCTCGGGCGCGAGCGTGCCCCGCAATCCCTCCACGGCCGCGTTGACCAGCGTGGCCGGGAACTCGATGAGCGCGACGACCACCGCGGTGAACAGAGTGCCCTGGGCGATCAGCAGCAGCGGCATGAGCAGCGTGGTCGTCCACGTGTCGAGCCGGACCGCGGTGGCCACGGAAATGCGCGAGGCCGGCCGCGTTGAAGCCAGCAGCGCGCCGAGCAGGCCGGCGACGGCGATCATCGCGAACATCACCCCGATCAGGCTCGATGGCGCGCCGTGGCGCTCGGCCAGCACCACCAGCAGCAGATAGAGCGCCCGCCAGGTCGGATTGATCGCGGCCGTGATCAGCGAGCAGGCCCTCAGCAGCGGGTGCTGCCAGAGCCATCGGAGTCCCGAGGTGAACTCGGCCACCAGGCTTCCCCGGGGCTCGGTGCGCTCGGGCTGGAACCGGGCTCGGGTGAGCAGCGTCGCGGTGGCCGAGAAGGTGTAGGACACCGCGTCGGCCAGGAACGGGAGCGCGCGCGAGATCGCGAACAGCAGCCCGCCGAGCGGCGGCCCAACGATGCTCGAGGCGTAGAAGGCCGTCTCGTTCTGAGCCACCGCGGCGGACAGCTGCTCGGGGGCGACCAGCCGCCGCAACACGCCGCGCTCGGTGACGAACGACACGGTGAGCAGCGCGCCGTCGACGAACGCCACCGCCGCCACCACCCCGTAGGCCACGCCGCCGCTGAACACCGCGATCGTGAGCGCGGCGAGGGCGGCCGCGCGGACCGCGTCGCAGGTCAGCATCAGGCGCTTGCGATCGAGGTGGTCGGCCAGCAGGCCGGCGGGCAGCGCGAGCAGCGGCAGCGGCAGGGTCGCGGCGAGCCCGACCACGCCGGCCTTGGCCGGCGACCGGGTGAGCGCGAGCACGAGCAGCGGGTAGGCCACCGTCGAGACTTGCGAGCCCAGCTCGGACACGCCCTGGCCCGCCCACACGAGCATGTAGTCGCGAT
>DATFDC010000359.1:0-14016 GCA_035252415.1 Solirubrobacteraceae bacterium | reverse complement strand
GCACCGCGTGGCAGAACGCGTGGACGCCGGCCTGCGGGTCGGCGGCGAACGCCTCCAGCGCCGCGAACACGACGCCCGAAGTGCCCAGAGCCACCGAGACCGGCCCGGGTCGGTCGACGCCAACGCCGAGCGCGCCGGCGGCCTGGTCACCGGCGCCGGCCGCGACCGGCGTCCCGTCGTTCGTTTCGCCCGAGATGTCTGGGCTCTCGAGCACCGGCGGCAGCCACGCCGGGTCGATGTTGAGCGCTTCGACGACGTCCTGGCTCCAGCCGCGGTTCGCGACGTCGAGCAGCAGCGTGCCCGACGCGTCGGAGACGTCGGTGGCGTGTTCGCCGGTGAGCTTCAGGCGCACGTAGTCCTTGGGCAGCGCGACCCGGGCGATGCGGGCGTAGGTGTCCGGCTCGTGATGCTGGAGCCACAGGAGCTTCGGAGCGGTGAACCCGGTCAGCGCCCGGTTGCCGGTCAGTTCTATGAGGCGCTCGAGTCCGATCGTGGTCTCGATCTCGTCGCACTCGGCCTGGGTGCGCTGGTCGTTCCAAAGGATCGCCGGGCGGAGGGGATTGTCGTGCGCGTCGAGCGCGACCAGGCCGTGCATCTGCCCGCTGAGTCCGATGCCGGCGGGGCTGTCCGCGGCGTCGGTGAGCTCGGCCAGGACCTTCTCGGTGGCCCGCCACCAGTCGTCCGGATCCTGCTCGGACCATCCGGGTCGCGGCGTGGACAACGGGTATTCGGCCTCCGCGCGCGCGAGGACCCCCCCGTCGGGATCGATGGCCACCCCCTTCGTGGCCGTCGTACCCACATCGATCCCGAACAGCGCGGTCACGTCTGGGGGGGAGGAAAGGTCATCGCTGTGGGCTCTTTGTAGGCGTGGCCTTGGGAAGAAACTGCGTCCATACTGAAGTTTCTTCCCAAGCGATCGATCAGGCGATCGCTGTGGTGGCGTCGCGGCAGCACGGAAACATCACGCGTGAGCAACTGTTGGCGCTGGGGCTTAGCGATGGTGGGATCGCCTGGCGGGTGAAGATCGGGCGTCTGCACCGTGTCTTCCGGGGCGTCTACTCGGTCGGACGGCCTCCGGGCAGCCCGCTGGACTGGGCGAGCGCCGCCGTGCTCGCCTGCGGACCCGGCGCGGCGCTGAGCCATGGATCGGCGATGGCGCTCTGGGGTTATTGGCGGCAGTGGGATCGGCCCTATGAGGTGACGGTCGTCGGCGACCGGCGCACGAAGGGGATCCGCGTACACCGCAGCACGACACTCCGCCGGCATGACGTGACACGGCAGCTCGGGATCCGCGTGACCACGCCGGCGCAGACGATCTTCGACATCTCCCCGCGCCAGACCGACAAGGCGTTCAAGCGCACGGTCAACAACGCGCTTCACTCGCTGTGGTTGACCCAGGGGCAACTGTCCGATGCGGTGGCGCGGCACCCCAACCTCGCGGGCGCCAAGCGAACCGCACAGCTGATCGGGCTGCCCGGCACGCCGACGAGATCCGGATGGGAGGACGACTTCCCGGCCTTTTGTAAGCGCTACGGGCTGCCAACTCCGGTCATGGGGGCGCCGCTCCACGGGTACGTCGTCGACGCCCTGTTCGTTGCCGAAAGAGTGATCGTGGAGCTCGACAGCAAGGAGTTCCACATGGACCCGATCGCGTACGAGACCGACCGGGAACGCGACGCTGAGATGCTCGCCCACGGGTTCGTCACCGTCCGGGTCACCTGGGAGCGCCTCGAACAGCATCCACAAAGGGAGGCCGAACGGCTGCACGTGATCCTCGCCGCTCACGCACCGAGGGCCGCGTAGACGATCTCGTACGCGCGCACGGCGTTCTTGGCCTGCTGAGCCTCGCGCAGCGCGGCGTCGTCGATCCGAGCGGCCACCGAGTCGATGAACTGCCACTGCAACACCGAGCGCCGGACCGCGCCGACCTGGTCCTCGGTGTACGGGTACAGATCGAACCCGAGCCGCTCGCCGGCCGACCCGTAGCCGGAGCGCCGGAACTCCAGCGCGAGCTCCAAAGTCTCCATGAAGGCCGTCGCCCCGACCATGTTGTCGTCGTCGAACGTGCCCCACCCCGAGTTTGCATGCTGGTGGCCGAGCAGGCCCTCGGAGGCCAATAGCGCCGCGTACTCGGGCAGGTGCTCGCCGTTCATGATCAGGTGCTGCCAGTCCATGTTGATCTGGACGTTGTCCAACCCCTGGCCGCGCAGCTTGTTCACCACGAACAGGCACATGCCGATGTTGCGCATCAGGATCTTCATCGCCGGCTCGGAGTTCTTGTGCTCCAGGAACAGCTTCACCCCGTGATCGCGGCAGATCGACGCCGCCTCGCCGAGCCCTTCGACCAGCCACCTCCACGAGTCGACGTACGGCGTCTGGAACGGATAGTTGTAGCCCTCGCCGCCCGGCCACACGATCAGATGTGCGCCCAGTGATCCTGCGAACGCGGCCGCGTCGCGGACGATGCGCACAGCCTCGCTACGCAATGCAGGATCCGGGTTGACCAGACCGCCGCGCCCAAAGCGGGGATCGAGATGCAATCCACCCGCGATGCAGTAGATGTCGTGATCCGAGCCCAGCGCCGCGCGGACCTCGTCCAGGTTCGCCGGGGACAGCTCGTCCGGATAGTGGAACTCGTAGCCGTCGATCAAGTCACCGAGCCCCTCGACCGCCCGGTGCACCTTCTCGGCCACCGGCTCCGTCTCGTAGCTGTGCTCCGGCTGGTAGCCGGCGGGGACGAACCGAGTGACCATCGGTCCGAACGCCCAGATGCCCAGGCTGGTCTTCATCAGCGCTCCTATCGGGGTTCGACGCGTGCGGTGCGATCTTATTGCCGGGTGGGCAGTTAGCGCTAACATGCCGCCGTCGGGAATGAATTCCGGGGCGATGCGCCGTCGCGGGGTTGGGCGTGGGGCGAGAGGAGTTCAGATGCAGACCGGGGATGACATAGGCGGAGCCGCGGCGGGCGACGGTGGCGAGAGCGTGTCCGCCGGGGGCGGTGGTGGAGTCCCGTCGGGCGACGGTGGCGAGAGCGTGTCCGCCGGGGACGGTAGAGGCAGCGCGTCGGCGCCGAACGGTGGCGGAGCCGCGTCGGGCGACGGTGGAGGCAGCGCGTCCGCGCCGAACGGTGGCGATGCCGTGCCTGCGGGGAACGGTGGCGATGCCGTGCCTGCGGGCGACGGTGGCGACACCATGTCGGCACGGCACAGCGAGGGAGTGTCCACCGGGAACGGTGGCGGCGGGACCGACGCCCAACCCCGCCAGCGCTCGCGCGCGCCCGTGATGTCCGATGTGGGCCGGCTGGCCGGCGTCTCGCACCAGACCGTCTCGCGCGTGATCAACGGCAGCCCTCACGTGCGACCGGAGACGCGCGATCGAGTGATGGCGGCGATGGAGGAGCTCGGCTACCGGCCGAACCCGGTGGCGCGGGCGCTGGTCACCGGACGCTCCAAGATGCTCGGTGTGGTCAGCTTCGACACCACTCTGTACGGCCCGGCCTCGACCCTGTTCGGGATCGAGCGGGCGGCTCACGAGGCGGGCTACTTCATCATCGTGGCCAGCCTCGAGGCGCTGGAGCGCTCATCGGTGATCGACGCGGTCGAGCGCCTGCGGCGCCAGGGGGTCGAGGGCATCCTGGTCATCGCTCCGCACGCGCAGGCCGGCGAGGCGCTGCTCCATGCGCCCACCGATGTGCCGCTGGTCGCCGCGGAGGCGGGGCCCGAGCACGGTGCGCCGGTGGTGGCGGTCGACCAGGTCGCGGGAGCGGTGAGCGCGACCCGGCACCTGCTGGAGCTCGGCCACCGGACCGTCCATCACATCAGCGGCCCCCGGGACTTCATCGAGGCCAGGCAACGCCGCGAGGGGTGGCAAGCGACGCTGACCAGCGCCGGCGCTGAGATCCCCGAGCCGCTCGAGGGCGACTGGAGCCCGCAGGCCGGCTACGAGCTCGGCCGCCGGCTGAGCCGCGACAAGTCGGTGAGCGCGGTGTTCGTGGCCAACGACCAGATGGCGCTGGGGTTGCTGCGGGCAATGCATGAGGCGGGCCGCACCGTGCCCGGAGACCTCAGCGTGGTGGGGTTCGACGACATTCCCGAGGCGGCGTTCTTCCAGCCGCCGCTGACCACGGTGCGCCAGGACTTCATCGAGATGGGCCGGCGGAGCCTGCGGATGCTGCTGCGCACGATCGAAACCGGGCGGCGCGCGTCGGTCGAGCCGCTGGTCCCACCGGAGCTGGTGGTTCGCGGCAGTACCGGAGCGGCGCCCGCGCGGTGACCCAGGAGAGAGGCATGTTAGGGCCGTCTTGGGAGTGGCCGGCGCGCATTGACACCCGTCACGTGTGATCGCTAACATGCCCGCCGCATCGAAGGCGAGAGGAGAGTTATACAGCGTGGGTCGAGCCGGCGTGGACGGCGGCATCGAGCGCATCTCGTGGGCAGCTAGATGAACTTGGCCGGGGCCGAAAGCGTTGCCCGGTGATGCACCCCCGCGGTTAGAGTGGGCAGTGGACGAGCACGAGCCGCTCGTGGAGGCGTAGGTCGAGAGATTGAACGGACCAGAGGAGGAGTACAGGTGTCACCAGACGATCTGACGGGCGACGCAATCGAGCGGCTCGAGTTCGGTGAGCGCAAGCTGCCGGACAGCCCGTACAAACGCTTGAAGCAGATAACCCGTCGTACCGCTCTGACCGGCGGCGCGGCCGCGATCGCGGCAGGCGTGCTCGAGGCCTGCGGCTCGAGCAAGAGCACCAGCTCGGCATCGGCGGCCTCGGGCGGCGGTGGCGGCGGCGGGGTGTTCGGGGCGAGCAAGAACTACAAGTTCACGATGGTCAATCACGTCACCACGAACTCGTTCTTCACCGCGACGATCTATGGATGCCAGGACGCCTGCGCACTGACGGGCTCCTCGTTCCAGTGGACGGGCTCCACCGACTCGATCGTCAACCAGATGGTGTCGGCGTTCAACAGCGCCCTCGCCGCCGGCGCGGACGGGATCGGGTGCTGTCTGATCGACAACACCGCGTTCAACTCCCCCGTGGACCAGGCCCTGAGCAAGGGCATTCCGGTGATCGCGTACAACGCGGACGTCTCGCCCGACGCCAAGAACAACCGGATGGCCTATGTCGGCCAGAACAACCTCACCGCGGGCGCCGCCGTCGGGGAGGCGATCCTCAAAGCCGGGATCAAGTCCGGCGACCTCGTCGCCGGGATCATCGCGACTCCGGGCACGGGGAACATCCAGCCGCGGCTCGACGGCGCCAAGCCCGTGCTGCAGAAGGCCGGAGTCAATCTCGTGGAGGTCGGGACCTCGGCCACCGAGGGCGCGCCGGAGTACAACAAGATCTCCGCGTGGTACGCCGGGCACCAGGACGTGAAGTGGATGATGGCCGTGGACAGCGGGGACTCGAACGCGGTCGCGCAGTTCATCCAGAAGCAGGGTCTGAAGGGCAAGGTCGGCGCGTCTGTGTGGGACGTCGGTTTGCCGGTCGTGCAGGCCATCCAGGCCGGCATCGTGACCGCCACGATCGACCAGCAGGCCTACCTGCAGGGCTTCGACACGATCATGCAGCTCTACCTGTGGAACGTGTCGGGCGGGCTGATGAAGCCGACGAACACCGACACGGGACTCGGCATCGTCACCAAGGACAACGTCACGCCGTACCTGACGCCAAACCGGTTCGAGGGGACGTCCAAGGCGAAGAAGGCGCTGGCGACGCCCTCCTCGATCGCCTAGTCTCCCGCGAGCGTGTCCACGGGCGCTCCCACGTCTACTGCTGCCCCGGAGGCCAGACCGCCGGGGCAGCAGCATGAGGCAGTCCCGATTTGGCGCCGGGTGCTGCGCGTCTTCCTCTACCAGCGGGAGCTGACCCCGGTCGTCATCACGATCGCGCTGTTCCTGTACTTCGCGGCCAGGGCCGGCTCGAACTTCACCGATACGCTCAGCCTGAACTCGGCCGTCGGATTTGCGGGGCCGGTCGGCGCGATCGCGATCGGACAGGTGCTGCTGCTCGTGCTGGCCGAAATCGACCTGTCCGCCGGCCAGGTCTTCCTGTTCTGCCCGTGGATGATGTACTGGATGCACAACGACGGGCTGCCGTTGGTGCTCGCGATCGCCGTCGCGCTCCTCACGGTCTGCGTCGTGGGCGCGATCAACGGGCTGATCACCGTGCGCCTGAACGTGCCCTCGTTCGTCACCACGCTGGCCATGAACTTCATCCTCTACGGCGTGGTGCTGGTCGCCTCGAACAACCTGCAGGGCAGCCCGATCCCGCTGAGCGGGCAGACGAGCTTCATCGCCCAGCTCATGGGGTCGTGGAAGTGGGCCGAGATCCTCTGGGTGGTCGCGCTCACGATCGTCTTAGCCGTGTTGCTCAACCGGACGCGCTTCGGCGTTCGGATCGTCGCCACCGGGGGGAACCTCGTCGGCGCGGCCGAGGCGGGCGTGCCGATCCGGCGCGTCAAGGTGTGGTGCTTCGTGATCGTCGCCTTCGTGTCCGGTCTGGTGGGAATCGTCGACTCGATCAAGTACGGGACGCTCGACCCGGGCAACTTCGGCGTCGACTACATCCTGTACGCGATCGGCGCCTGCGTGATCGGCGGCACCGCACTCACCGGCGGGCGCGGGACGGTGGTGGGGGCCTTCATCGGCGCGATCCTGCTCGGTGTTCTCCAGGACGGCCTGACCGTGATCGGGGTCAGCACCAACGACTTCTTCATCTACGTCGGCGTGGTGATCATCATCGCGATGGCGCTGAACGTCCAGTTCGACCGCCTGATCGCCCGCTCGAGGTCAAGATGAGCGCCAACGCCGCGCCCGCCCAGCCCGAAGCGCCGGTTCCGGCCGGCGCGCCCGTCCTCGAGGTGCGCGGGGTGACCAAGAGCTTCGGCGCGCTTTCGGTCCTCCGCGGGATCGACCTCACGCTGCGCCAGGGCGAAGTGCTCGGGCTGGTCGGCGACAACGGAGCCGGCAAGAGCACTCTGGTCAAGATCCTTTGCGGCTTCCACTCCCAGGACAGTGGAGAGATCCTGATCGATGGAGAGCCGGTGAGCTTCTCCTCGGTCGAGTCCGCTCGATCCCATGGAATCGAGACCGTCTACCAGGATCTGGCGCTGATTCCGCAGCTGCCCGTGTATCAGAACCTGTTCCTCGGGCACGAGATCACGAGGTTGGGACCACTTCGCTTCCTCGACAAGGGCGAGATGCGCAAGCTCTCGCGTCAGTACCTCGACGACATCAACGTGAACGTGCCGAGCGTGGACGCCGAGGCCGAGCAGCTCTCCGGCGGTCAGCGGCAGGCGATCGCGGTCGCCCGAGCGGTCCGCGCGGCGAGGAAGATCCTGCTGCTCGACGAGCCGCTCTCGGCCATGGGGGCGCGCGAGTCACGGCTGATCATCGACCTGGTCAAGGACCTCGCCTCCAGCGGTCGCGTCTCGATCATCGTGATCGACCACAACTACGCTCACCTGTTCGAGCTGTGCGATCGCCTGAACGTGATGAACGTCGGCCGCATCACGCTCGACCAGCAGGTGCACGAGACGTCGATCGAGCAGCTCACCGAGCTGATGGTCTCGGCCTATCGGCGTCAGCTGGAGGAGGTCCAGAACGCCGGTGCCTGAACCCGGCCCACGGTGAGCGACTCGCGCTACGCGATCGGCGTCGACTTCGGCACCGAATCGGGTCGTGCCGTCCTGGTCGACCTCGGCAACGGTGAGGTGCGGGCCGCGAAGGCAGTGCGCTATCCGAGCGTGGTGATCGACCAGAAGCTGCCCTCGACCGGCGAGCGCCTGCCCCACGACTACGCGCTCCAAGACCCGGACGACTGGGTGAAGGTGCTCGAGCAGGGGATCCCGTCCGTGATCAAGGAGAGCGGGGTCGACGCCGAGCAGGTGGTCGGTCTGGGCATCGACTTCACCTCCTGCACGGTGCTCCCGACCACCGGCGACGGCACACCGCTGTGCACGCTCGAGGAGTGGCGCGAGCGACGGCACGCCTGGCCGAAGCTGTGGAAGCACCACGCGGCGCAGCCGGTGGCCGACCGCCTGAACGAGGTGGCGCTCGAGCGCGGGGAGGACTTCCTGGCCCGCTACGGCGGGCGCATCTCCTCGGAGTGGTACTTCCCCAAGCTGATCGAGGTCTGGCTCGAGGACCGCGACGTCTACGACGCGTGCGCCGCGTTCATCGAGGCGACCGATTGGATCGTCTGGTGGCTGACCGGCTCACAGGTCCGCCAGACCGCCACCGCCGGCTTCAAGGCCATGTGGTCCCCGGAGGAGGGGCTCCCGCCGGTCGAGTACTTCACCGCCGCCTACCCGGGGTTCGACAAGCCCGGCGAGAAGCTCGGCGACACGTTCGTCCCGCTTGGCAGCAGGGCCGGGACGCTGCGGCCGGAGATCGCCAGGAAGCTCAAGCTGTCCGAGTCCACCGCGGTGGCGGTCGGGAATGTCGACGCCTGGGTGTCGGTCCCCGGGGTGGGCGTCGAAGACCCCGGGACGTTCGTGATCGTGATCGGGACCTCGATCTGCGACATGATCGTCCACCCCGAGGAGACCCGGCTGCCCGGCGTCACCGGGGTGGTCAAGGACGGAATCCTCCCCGGCCTGTACGGCTACGAGGCGGGGCAGGCGGCGGTCGGGGACATGCTGGCCTGGTTCGTCGACGACCTCGCCCAGGATCCCGACAGCTACGGCGACCTCGAGCAGGCCGCGGCGAAGCTGAAGCCCGGCGAGACGGGCCTGGTCGCGCTCGACTGGTGGAACGGCAACCGCACGATCCTGGCCGACGCGGACCTGACCGGCGCGATCTTCGGGCTCACACTGCAGACCAGGCGCGAGGAGATTTACCGCGCGCTGCTCGAGTCGATCGCATTCGGGAGCCGGCGGATCATGGACAACTTCGAGGAGCACGGGCTCGTGCTGTCGGAGATCGTGGCCTGCGGAGGAATCGCCGAACGCAGCCCGCTGATGATGCAGCTGCTGGCCGATACGAGCGGGCGGCGCGTGCACGTGCCCGAGATCGCCGAGATCCCCGCCCGCGGCGCGGCGCTGTTCGGGGCGGTGGCCGCCGGCGTATTCGACGACATCGGCTCGGCGATCGAAGCCACCCGGCCCAAGAAGGTCCGCACGTATGAGCCCGACCTCGAGGCGAAGAAGACCTATGACCGCGTGTACGAGATCTATCGCACTCTGTACGAGTTCCTCGGCCGCTCCGAGGTGCGGCTGCTGCACGAGTTGAAGCGGATCGGTACCGAGAGGAGCGGAGCGTGAGCCGGAAACCCCAAATCGGACTGCTGGGCATCATGCAGGAGCTCTACGACGACATGATCCCGGGGATCACCGAGCGCCAGGCCGAGTACGCGCGCTCGGTGGCGCAGAAGCTCGCGGACGTCGCCGACGTCCGGTTCCTGCGTCCGGCGCGAAACCGCGAGGACGTCGAGACGATCGCGCGCGAGCTGCTCGCCGAGAACGTGGACGGGATCGCGATCGTGATGCTCACGTACGGCCCGGCCATGCGCACGGTCCGGACCCTGCTCGACACGCCGGTGCCGATGCTGCTGGCCAACATCCAGCCCGAGCGCAGCGTGACCCCCGAGTGGGACATGGCCGACCTCACCTACAACCAGGGGATCCACGGCGCCCAGGACCAGGCCAACGCGCTGGTGCGATGCGGCGTGCCGTTCTCGGTGATCACCGGTGACTGGCAGTCGGCCGAGTTCGCGCGCGCGTTCGAGCACTGGGCCCGGGCGGCGCAGACCGTGACCGGCCTGCGCCGGACACGGATCGGGCTGCTCGGATACCCGATGAACGGCATGGGCGACATCCTGTACGACCCACCGGCGATGCTCCGCCGGCTCGGCCCGATGGTGGTGACCGAGGACCTCGGTCCGATGGTGGAGCGCATCCAAGCCGTCTCCGACGCCGACGTGGACGACGTGATCAAGCGCCACCAGGAGCGCTTCGAGGTCGCGTCCGATCTGCCGCGAGAGCGCCACGCGTATGCCGCGCGCTTCGAGGTCGCGCTGCGGGGCATGCTCGAGGACAACGGCTACGTGGGCTTCTCGTTCCACTTCGACGCGATCGGCGGCGACGGGCGCTTCCAGCAGCTGCCGCTGCTCGCCGCCTCGGACCTGATGGCCGACGGGTACGGCTTCGCGGCCGAGGGCGACACGAACACCGCCTCGTTGATGTGCGCCGGCCAGACGCTGATCGGCGACGCCCACTTCTCCGAGATGTACGCGATGGACTGGGAGCTCGACTCGGTGCTCATCAGTCACATGGGGGAGGGCAACTGGAAGATCGCCCGGCGGGATCGCCCGATCAAGCTGATCGATCGCCCGCTCGGCATCGGGCGCCTGGACAACCCGCCGACCCCGGTGTTCTCGGCCGAGCCGGGTCCCGCCACCACCGCGGCGCTGATCCCGCTCGAAGGCGAGCTCTATCGCCTGGTGGTGGGCCGGGGCGAGGTCCTCGACACGCCCGAATTGCCCAAGGTCGAGATGCACTACTTTCATTTCCGCCCTGAACGGGGTATGAGGGCGTTCATGGACGACTGGCTCACCCTCGGTGGACCCCACCATTTCGTGATGAACCTCGGCGAGCATGCCGACCGCTGGCGCCGGCTGGCCGAGTTGCTCGACCTCGAGTACGTCGAAATCTGACGTGTCGGACCTGGTGGGAGAAGTGCTGCGCGCGAATTGCGCGCTGCCCGCGTATCGGCTGGCGCCGCTCACCTGGGGCAACGCCAGCGGGATCGACCGCGAGCGTGGGCTGGTGGCGATCAAGCCGAGCGGCGTCGCGTACGACGAGCTGACCGAGCAGGACATCGTGGTGCTGGACCTGGATGGGAACGTGGTGCAGGGCGAGCGCCGCCCGTCGACCGACACCCCGACCCACCTGGCGCTCTACCGGGCGTTCGACGAGATCGGCGGAATCGTCCACACCCACTCCACCTGGAGCGTCGCGTGGGCCCAGGCTCAGCGCGAGATCCCGCTGCTCGGGACGACGCACGCCGACCTGTGCGCCCACCCGATCCCGGTGACCCGCGCGCTCACCGACGAGGAGGTCGCCGAGGACTACGAGGGCGCGACCGGCACGGTGCTGATCGAGGCGATCGCCGAAGGCGGCGGACCGTCCGAGGTCCCGTGCGCGCTGGCCCGGGGACACGCGCCGTTCTGCTGGGGTGCCAGTCCGGCCAAGGCGGTCGAGGTCGCGGTGACCCTGGAGGAGGTGGCGCGGATGACGCTGCTGACCACCTTCCTCGAGCCGGATGCCGAGCCGCTCCAGGAGGCGGTGCGCAACAAGCACCACGAGCGCAAGCACGGCCCGCGGGCATACTACGGGCAACCGTGACCGACTCGGACGGTCTCAAAGCGGCCGAAACCAAGATGCGCGAGGCGGATCAGCCCGACGAGGCGATCCGCAGCTTTCGCAGCGCCTACGAGCGGCTGGTCAGCGGCGAGTCGGCGATGCTGCCGAGCGCCGAGCTCGAGCCAGCCGGCGATGTAGATATATTTGATCAACTACCAGGCGCGGATCCGCAGATACTTGATTACGTCGCGGTGATCAAGCTGAACGGGGGGCTGGCCACGACGATGGGGCTGCGCAGCCCGAAGTCGCTGGTCGAGGCGCGCGACGGGAAATCGTTCCTCGAGATCATCGTCGGGCAGACGCTCGCGCTGCGCAAGCGCCACGGCGTGCGCCTGCCGCTGGTGCTGATGGACAGCGAAGCCACGCGCGAGGACACGCTGCGCGCGCTGGAGGCGTCCGGAGAACTCGGATTGTCGGCGGCGCCTGGCGGCGGCGCCTTATCCGACGACGGGCTGTCGGTCGACTTCCTCCAGAGCATGGTCCCCAAGCTCGATGCCGAGAAGCTCGCGCCGATCCGCTGGGAGAAGGAGCCGGCGCTGGAATGGAACCCGCCCGGCCACGGCGACGTTTACCCCGCGCTGCGCGGCTCGGGGATGCTCGACGCTCTGCTCGGGCGCGGCTTCCGCTACGCGATGATCTCCAACGCCGACAACCTCGGGGCGACGACCGAGGCGCGGATCGCTGCGCACATGGAGCAGAACGAGATCCCGTTCCTGATGGAGGTGGTGATCGGCACCGAGGCCGACCGCAAGGGCGGGCACATCGCGCGGCGCAAAGAGGACGGCCAGCTGGTCCTGCGCGAGACCGCACAGACGCCGAAGGAGGACGAGGAGTCCTTCCGCGACTATCGCCGCTGGCGTTACTACAACACCAACAGCCTGTGGGTCGACCTGCGCGTGCTCGCCGAGATGCTGGACGAAACCGGCGGCGTGCTCGAGCTACCGCTGATCGTCAACCGCAAGACGGTCGATCCGCGGGACAAGAGCTCTCCCGCCGTGATCCAGCTCGAGAGCGCGATGGGCGCCGCGATCGGCAGCTTCAAGGGCGCGCAGATGCTGTGCGTGCCGCGCACCCGGTTCGCCCCGGTCAAGACGACCGACGATCTGCTCGTGCTCCGCTCGGACGCGTACACGCTGTCCGAGGACGACATGGTCGTGGCTCCCGTCCCCGAGCGCGCGGACAATCTTCCCTACGTCGAGCTCGACTCAGACTTCTACAAGCTGCTCGACGACTTCGAACGGCGCTTCCCCGACGGTCCGCCGTCCTTGCGCGAGGCCGAGCGGCTGATCGTGCACGGCGACGTCACCTTCGGGCGCGGCGTGCGCGTGCGAGGTGCGGTAGAGCTCGAAGCCGCCGAGCCGATGCGCATCGATCCCGAAACGACATTGGAGGGCTGACATGGCAGTGCCCACGGTGGCGCTCATATCGCAGAGCAGCACGCTCTCCCAGCAGGACCTCGAGGCGTACGTCGCCCCGTATCAGGCCTATGTCGACGACTGGCTGGTCAAGCAGTACCCGGACGCCGGCGCCACGATCGTCGCGCCGGCCGATGGCCAGGCGCCGACCGGGGCGTGGCCCATGTACTTCAAGGACGGCCTGGACCAGCCCGGCGCCGCCGGCTATCACGACGACAGCTCAGGCACCCCGGCTGCCTACATCGACACCGGACAGAACCCGCAGTTCACCGGCAGCCACGAGCTGGCCGAGATGCTGGTCGATCCGACCGGCGACAAGCTGTACGCGGCGCCTTCGCCGGACCCGGCCGACAACGGCAAGCAGGTGGAGATCCTCGACGAAGTGTGCGATCCGTGCGAGGACACGTCGTTTGCGATCCAGGTCGACGGCACGGCGCTGTCTGACTTCATCACTCCTGCCTACGGCAACGGCACGTCAGGCCCGTACGACGTGGCCGACAAGCTGACCGCGCCGCGCGAGGTGGCGATCAACGGCTACATCTCGTGGATCGACGAGCAGCAGGACGTGTGGAAGCAGGCCACGAACTTCGCCGGGCAGGGCTTCCAGGTGCGCGTGCTGGGGCCGGCGAACCGGCCCCAGACAGAAGGCCGGAGCCCGCGCGAGTGGGTTGATGCACGGACCTACGAGCACATGGACGCGCTCGGGGTCAGGGTGTTCTAGCTCTTCTTGGCGCGGCTGCTCGAGGAACGGGTGCCGCCGGAGCGGCTGCCGGTCGAGCGCGACTTGCTTGCCGTCGAACGCGACGCGGTCGACCGCGAGCCGGACGCACGCGAGGTGGACGAACGTGAGGTCGAGGCGCGCGAACCGGAGGCACGCGTGCCCGAGGCGCGGGACGCGGTGGAGCGAGTGGTGCTCCGCGCGGCGCCCGAGGCCGAGCGTGTCTTGCTCGCCGTTGAACGTGACGCAGAAGCGCGGGCCTGCGTCAACGCGTCGCGCAGCTTGTCGAAGTCTTTGAGCGCCGCCTTGTTGGTCTTGGCCGCGTCACGCCGCAGCGCACGCAGCGCGGTGGTGACTTCCTTGTAGCTCGACTGGGCACCGCGGCCGAGGTGCTTGCCGAGGGTCTGGAGCGCGTCGTTGGCGTCATCCAGCCGCTTCTCGAATCGCGCGATCGATTGCTCGACCTCGCGACGCGTGGCCGATGATGTCGCGCTGGCGCGCGCACGTACGCCGCCGCCGCCGG
>DATFDC010000358.1:0-3451 GCA_035252415.1 Solirubrobacteraceae bacterium | reverse complement strand
GGCCGCGGGCCCACGCCGCCCGGGCGATGATCGGCGGCTGGCCGGGGCCGGCATCGAGGTTCGGCTGGGCGAGGGGAAAGGTTTGCGTCGCGTGCGCCGTGTACACCGCGCCGGCCTCGGCCGTCGCCGCCGTGGCGGCGGCCTCCGCCACGAAATGCAACCGGACACCGTCGACCGCGCCGGCGCTCCGCAACTCGACCAGGTCCGCCGGGCCGGTCCAGATCGCCTCGCCGAACTGGTCGGTGGGAGCGGCCGTGGATCGGTCGGGGTCATGGCCACGGACCGAGGCGCTCACCCACGGACTCCAGCGCCCGCCGGCCGCCCCGTTGCGGGTCCGCAACTCGATCCGGGGCGCCGCCGGTTCGCTCCATTGCACGCCGACCAGCGTGAACGGCCGCGCGGCGTCGATCGGGGGCGTCGCACGGCCGGCCGCGAGCCGCCCGACGTAGCGGCTGAACACGAGTCCCGGGCTCGCGACGCTGACGCTCGGCTGGACCAGCGCGGCCGCTCCCGCCACCGCCGCACCACGGAGCACCGCGCGCCGAGTTAGGCGATCCGACTCCCGGCTCATGCTCGTCTTACAACCCGCTCGCGCCGCCGAAGTTTCCCCTCGGGGCTCGAGGATCGGTCACGACCGCACACTCGCTCGCCCGCCGCAGCCCAGTGCGCGCTCGTGACCCGCCCACGTGCCTGGATCCACACTCGCCCCCGGGGCGGGGCCGAGTGTGCCCTCGTGACCCACCCAGCTAGCGCAGCGCGGCACGCGCTTCTATCGAGAAGCCGCCGGGCACGGTGACCGCGCTGACCGACTGCATCCGCACGTGCGGGTCGTCCAGCAGGGTGATCGTGGCGATCCCGCCGAACGGGACATTGGGGGCGACGACCAGCGCCCCGTCGCGCACGGCCACGACCGCGTCGACGGTGGCGTTCAGCCCGAGCAGGCTCGCCCGACCGCGCAGGACCAGCTGACCCCCGGAGGAGGCGACCGGCTCGACGTTGTCCAGGAACGGAACCGCCGCGCGCAGGTCGGCCTGCCTGACCACAGCGGTGCCGATCAGCTCGTCGCCCTGCTTGCGCAGCCGCGCGTCCCGCACCGTGAGCAGACCGGACTGAACCTCCTGCGCGGAGACATCGAGCGAGCCCACGTCGGCCGCCCCGCCGAGCTTGCCCCCGATCTGGCTGGCGCCCGCCTCATACCGGCCCATACGAATCACCACGCTGTCGGCGTGTCCCCAGAGCAGCTCCACCGCCGGAAACGCGCTCACCTTAACCGACAGCACCGTGCCCGATTTCGACAGCTGGTCGCGCAAGCGGCTCGCGGCGATCCCAGGAAGCACCAGCTGGGCAACCACGAGCACGACCAGCACCACGCCGATCACCCCCAGCGCGATCAGCCGGCGCAATGCTCAGCTGAGAACCGCGCGGGCAGCGACGATCGCCTGCTCGGTGAGCGGGCCGATGTCGAGCTCGGGCTCGCTCAGGCGCCGGACGACCACGCCGTCGGCCAGCGCAAACAGGAACATCGCCGCGAGCTCCGGCTCGACCCGCAGCGACAGCACCCCGTCGGCCCGCTTGCGCTCCAGCGCGTCGCCCAGGTGCGAGCGCGTGCGCCGGCCCAGTTCGGCCAGCTCGGCGGCGATCTCCTCGTTGCGCTGGGCGAGCGTGAGCATCTCGTAGATCATCACCGGCGCCGGGCCATCGCCCAGCCAGTCCTCGAAGCTGCGCACGAGCGCGTCGAGCACGTCCTCGGCGTCGCCCGCCGCCTCGATCGCCTCCTCCAGCCGCTCGGTGCGCACGTCGCATTCGCGGCGCACGACCTCGATCAGCAGCTGTTCCTTGGTCCCGAAGTAGTAGTGCAGCAACCCCCGCGAGACGCCGGCCTCGCTGGCCACGTGGTCGAACGTCGAGCCCGCGATGCCCCGGGCGGCCACGCTGGTCCGCATCGCCTCGACGATCCGGGCCGCCTTGACCCCCGAGAGCTCCCGGGTGCGGGTGACGCCTGGTTGGGTCGCGGCCTCCACGCGGGCGATTCTAGCCCCCGGACGAGGACCCCTTAACGCGCCGGAGGCGCCATCCGGCGCCTCCGCTCACTTGGGCGATGTTCGGCGCACGCCCGGCTAGGCGGCTCCGACGGGTGAGCTGGGCGGGGTCGACGCGGCGGCCGGAGGCGGCGTGTACTCGAACTCCTCCTCCTTGCCGAACACCATGTCGAGCACCTTGGTGCGCAGCTTCTCGCTGCCCGCCAGGGCCAGCCCGAACCCGAGCGCGGCGATCATGAGCTTGCGACCGAAGCCGCCGCGCTTCTTGCGGGGGCTCTGCCGCTTCGGCGCCTCGGACAACGCGTTGGAAGCGTCGCGGAGCGCCTCGATGGCGTGCTGCAGGTCGCGCTGAAGCTTCTTGTCCTCGAGCAGGGCCTTGGCGGGGGCCTTGCCGTTGGTCAGGCGGGAGTACGCGCTCCGGGTCGAGTCGTACGCCGTGCGGACGTTCTCACGCAGCGTGGCGTCCTGAATCACCCGCTGGATATACGGGGTCGCCTTGCTGATGCTCGAAAGGTCCACGGATTTCACCTGTGAAGCCACGGACTTCTTTCCCTTTATTGACATAGATCTCCCTCGTGCGTCGGGGTGTGGTGTGAGGATACGCCAATCGCGCGGCCCCTCGTGCGGTTTCCTGGGTGGGTGGGTTCCCAATCAGGCCTCGCTTCAACCCGGCGGTGTCAGGCCGCGCTGAGGGCCCGGGCACGCCCGCGCGCCGGGCGGCGCTGGAGCGCGATCTCGAGCGCCTCCTCCGCGGTGGCCACGAACCGGAACGACAGGTCCTTGCGCAGATGCTCGGGGATCTCCTCGGCGTCCTGCTCGTTTCGCTCCGGCGCGATCACGCAGCGAATCCCGCCGCGCTGGGCGGCCAGGGCCTTCTCTTTGAGCCCGCCAATCGGCAGGACCTGCCCGGTCAAGGTGATCTCGCCGGTCATCGCGACGTCCGAGCGGACCGGCCGGCCCGAGAGCAGCGAGGCCAGCGCCACGACCATGGTCACGCCCGCGCTTGGCCCGTCCTTGGGCGTGGCCCCGGCGGGCACGTGGATGTGGATGTCGTGGTTCGCGAACCAATCACCCGCCAGGTCCGGGATCAGATCCGCAACCGAAGAGCGCACGAACGACAGCGCCGCCTGCGCCGACTCCTGCATGACCTCTCCAAGCTGTCCGGTGATGGTCAGCCGCCCCGTCCCGGGCATCGAGGTCGCCTCGATGAACAGCACCTCACCGCCGACCGGCGTCCAGGCCAGGCCCGTGGCCACCCCGGGACGCGCGGTCCTGCGGCGGGTCTCGACGAAGAACTTGCGCTTGCCGAGCGCCGAGCGCACCCGCGGCTCGGTGATCGTGACCTTTCGCTTCACCGAGCCCTCGGCCACCTGCCGGGCCACCTTGCGGCAGATCGTCCCGATCTCGCGCTC
>DATFDC010000357.1:0-5011 GCA_035252415.1 Solirubrobacteraceae bacterium | reverse complement strand
CCACGATCGCTCTCTCCTGCTGCTCGACGGTGAAGAAGAACAACGGCATTGCTCGATGTAGTTAAGCACTCCCGGCCGCCGACCACGAGGAGTACCTTGACCAGCAATGAGCGAGGTCTCCAACCCTGCCGAATTCGTGGGCTCCGACCCCGATGAGCGGCTGCTCACCGAAGATCTGGACAAGCTTCCTGCCGCGCTCGGCCGACCCGAGGCGATTGTGCCGAGCCGCGCGCGCGGGCGCATCGTCGGCACAGGTGCGGCGCTGACCGCGGTCTCGCTGGTCGGGGGCGTGCTGCTGGTCGCCGTCGGAGTCATCGACGCGATTTCGAGCGGCATCGACCTGGCCGCGCTCCTCGCGCTGATCGTCGGCGGGCTGTTGATCGCCACCCACTGGGGCTGGGTGCACGTGGCCGAGATCACCGCCAATTCGGTCGAGGGCCACAGCAACACCGAAGTCGTCGAGCGCCGTCGCCGGTGGCTGGCCGCCATCGAGCCCTACGCGCGTCTCGAGGTCTCGACCGAGGTGGCAGAGGACGGGTCGATCGCGATCTGCACCGCCCGCCACCGTCCGGTCCGCGTCGGCTCGGAGACCTTCACGTTCGTTCGGGAGGTCGAGCACCGCGAAGTCCACTCGGCCGACGAGCCGGCCGCCGCGGTTACCGAGCGAGCCGAGACCCTCCGGCGCGAAGCGGCAATCGTCAACGAGGAAGAGCGCCGGCGCTACGAGATCGCCGCCGACGCCTACGAGGCCGCGTTGCTCGGGCGCGCCGACGAGGAGCAGCGGCGGCTGGCCCGGCGTGCCGCATCCGAGGCGCTCTCGCATCAGATCAACTCGAACCTCCGCGATCCCCCGCTGGTCGAGTAGACGCGCCGATGAGCGTCATCACAGAGGCGCACGAGTTCGGCGGCCGGACGGCCTGGGCGCGCAACCTCGCCGCCCCGGTCCGGAGCTTCCTGAGCACCGAGACCGGTGGCGCGTTCGTCATGCTGGGAGCGGCGATCGCCGCCCTGCTGTGGGCGAACTCTCCCGGCTGGCATTCCTACGAGTCGGTGTGGACCACCGAGCTCTCTGTCCATCTCGGCCACACGGGGATCGCGGGTGAGTTGCGAACGTGGGTCAACGAGGGACTGATGACGCTGTTCTTCCTCGTCGTCGGACTCGAGGCCAAGCGCCAGCTCGACCTCGGAGAACTGCGCGAGCGGCGGCGGTTGGCCATCCCGGTGTTCGCGGCGATGGGCGGCATCGCGGTGCCGATCGTCATCTACCTGGCCTTCAACGCCGGACGGGCCGGGGGCCACGGGTGGG
Source organism: Solirubrobacteraceae bacterium (assembly GCA_035252415.1). GTDB lineage: Bacteria > Actinomycetota > Thermoleophilia > Solirubrobacterales > Solirubrobacteraceae > Palsa-465. The sequence continues at coordinate 3,705 of DATFDC010000357.1, read as the reverse complement.
GCGCCGCGATGTCGACCGACACCGCCTTCGCGCTCGCCGCGGTGGCGCTGATCACCCCGCGGACGGCGACCCGCATCCGCGTGTTCCTGCTCACCCTCGCGGTCGTCGACGACCTGGCCGCACTCGTGGTGATCGCCACCGTGTACACGACCCACGTCTCGGTGGTGGCCCTGGCCGTCGCGATCGCCCTGTTCGGGGCGCTCGTGGCGCTGCGGTTTGTCCCGTTCGCGCGGACCCCGCTCTCGATCGGTGTGGGCGTGGCGATCTGGGTGGCCATGTTCCGCTCGGGCATCGACCCGGTGATCTCCGGGCTGGCCATCGGCCTGGGCACGAGCGCCTATCCACCGTCACGCGAGGACCTCGAACGGGCCACCGCGTTGGCTCGCTCATTCCGCGAGCAGCCCACGCCCGAGCTGGCCCGCTCGGCCCAGCAGAGCTTCCAGTCGGCGATCTCCCCCAACGAGCGCCTCCAGTACCAGCTGCACCCGTGGACCAGCTACGTGATCGTGCCGCTGTTCGCGCTGGCCAACGCAGGAATTCACATCACCGGGTCCCTGCTGAGCGGCGCGGTCTCCTCCCCGATCACCTGGGGGATCCTGCTCGGGTACGTCCTCGGCAAGCCGATCGGCGTGTTCACCGGCTCCTGGATCGCCTCCCGCCCCGCCCTGCACGGGCCGCGCTCTCCGATCTCAGAGCCGGTGCTGCTGGCCGCCGGGGCGTGCGCCGGCATCGGCTTCACGGTCTCGTTGCTGGTCTCGAGCCTGGCCTTCAAGGGGGTCGCGCTCGACGAGGCGCGCCTCGGGACGCTGGCCAGCGTGGTCGTGGCGCCGGCTGTGGCGTGGGCGATCACCCGTGCCATCCGGCTGCTGCCCGACACCGTGCGGGCACGACAGGTCGGCCGTACATCGGAGGACATCCTCGACCTCGCGGTCGAGGTCGACCCCGAGTACGACCACATCCGCGGGCCGGACGACGCCCCGGTGACCCTGCTCGAGTACGGCGACTTCGAGTGCCCGTTCTGCGGCCAGGCCGAGGGCGCGATCCGCGACCTGCTCGCCATGCACGGCGACGACGTGCGCTACGTGTGGCGCCACCTGCCGCTGAGCGACGTCCACCCGAGCGCCCAACTCGCCGCCGAGGCCGCCGAGGCCGCCGCCGCTCAGGGGCACTTCTGGGAGATGTACGACCGGCTGCTCTCCCACCAGGGCGAGCTGTCACCTCGCGACCTGGTCCGTCACGCCGGCGACCTTGGTCTGGACGTGGAGCGCTTCCGGGATGAGCTGCGCCGGCGCGAGTACGCGGCCCGGGTCAGCGAGGACGTGGCCAGCGCCGACGAGAGCGGCGTCTCGGGGACGCCGACGTTCTTCATCAACGGCCGCCGGCACTACGGCGTATACGACCTCGGCGCGTTGACCGAGGCGGTCGGGGCGGCCAAGCGGCGAGCCCGGCAGCTCTCGTTGACCACCGAGGCGCTCGCCGAGACCACCGGCTGACGCGGCAACCCCCGCCACGCTCCCCGATCACCCTCCCCCCAACTTAGAGGTAGTTGTGTGCACAACTGTCTGCTATGCTTGGTGACATGGAACTTGGACTCGCCACCTTTGCGGACCTCTCCTCCGGCGTCAGCCCGCAGGAGCGCATGCGCCAGCTGCTCGAGGAAGCCGAGCTGGCCGATCAGCTCGGGCTCGACGTGTTCGCCGTGGGCGAGCACCACCGGCCCGACTTCCTGGTCTCCTCGCCGGCGGTGGCGCTGGCTGCGATCGCCGCCCGCACCGAGCGGATTCGCCTCTCGAGCGCGGTCACCGTGCTCAGCTCAGATGACCCGGTGCGGGTGTTCCAGGACTTCGCCGAGCTCGATCTGATCTCGGGCGGCCGGGCCGAGATCATGGCCGGCCGCGGTTCGTTCATCGAGTCGTTCCCGCTGTTCGGCTACGACCTCGACGACTACGACGAGCTGTACGCCGAGAAGCTCGAGCTGCTGCTGCAGATCCGCGAGTCGACCTCGGTCACCTGGTCCGGCCGGCATCGCGCGGCGCTGAACGAGGCGGTCGTCTGGCCGCGCCCGGTGCAGGACCCGTTGCCCGTGTGGGTGGCCGTGGGCGGCACGCCCCAGTCCGTGATTCGCGCCGCCGGTTTCGGCCTGCCGCTGACCGTGGCGATCATCGGGGGCCAGCCCGAGCGGTTCGTGCCGCTGGTCGATCTCTATCGCGAGGCGTTCGAGGCTGCCGGCCACGACCCGGCCAACGCGCGCGTCGCGATCAACACCCACGCATTCGTGGGCGACAGTTCGCGGGATGCCGACTCGGCGTTCGCCGCGCCGTACCTGGCCATGATGAATCGGATCGGTCGCGAGCGCGGCTGGCCGCCGGCCGGCCGGGATCAGTACGACGCGCTGCGCTCCCCGCGCGGCGCCCTGGCCGTCGGCGCTCCCGAGGAGGTGGCCGAGAAGATCCTGTTCGAGCACGAGCTGTTTGGCATGGACCGGTACATCGGGCAGATGAGCGTCGGTGCGGTCCGTCACGCGGACGTGATGCGCTCGATCGAGCTGTTCGGCACCCGGGTCGCGCCGATCGTGCGAGCCGAGCTTGAGCGGCGCGAGTCGGTCCGGCCCGCCGCCTGAGCCTACGCGGCAAGAGCTCGGGCGAGTAAGACGAGCACTCGGGGTCCCTCGTAGACTACGTGCGCGCGGGTGGGGCGCAGGACGTCATATCCCGCGTCCCGGAACACCAGGCCCTTCTCCCGGTCGCGCTGGAACACTCCCGGGCCGCTGTGGTAGGTGGCGCTGTCGAGTTCCACGATCACCCGCTGCTCGCGCCACATGAAGTCGGCCTCGAAGCGGCCGAACGGCACGTTGGTCTCCGGCATCGGCAGGCCCGCGTCGCGGATGAGCCGCAGCAGCGCCTTCTCGGCCCGGGAGCGGCTGATCGCCATCGCGGTGTCGTCGGCCAGGAGTTCGGCCAGACGGGCCGCGCCACGACATGGTCGATTGCGGGCCAACACCAACTTCAAATCACCTGGGGTGAAGCGGCGGAGGGCGAGCCCCGCATCGATCACATCAACCAACTCGTCCCGCGTTCCGACTGCCGCGACTTCCAGCACCGCGCGCGCCGGCGTGCTAACCCACAGCCCCTGCTCCCGGCGTAGCTCCCGCCGATCGATCGCCCCGATGCGATGCACCCGCATCCCCTCGCGCGAGCGGCAGCCAAGTCCGACAACCGAGACCTCCACGTCCGGTGGCGGGTTCTTGCGGATCCCCCACACGAATACCGCCGACCGATGGCTGATGAAACTGCCCCGGCCGCACGACATCAGCGCCGCCTGCTCGAGCGCCAACGGCGGCAGCTCACCCGACCCCACGGAGTACACGCCCTGGAACACCAGCCGCAGCCATCCCGCCCTCACCCGGCGCGCCACCGCATCCTTGCCCACCCCGCACCCTCGCAACTGCTCCGTGCTCACCAAGTCGCGCTGACCACCGGCGATCCGCGTGACCGCCTCATCGCGCGAGTATCCCGCCACTCGACTACTTCCCCCAGCCCAACGGCAGATCACTCGCGCCACACGCGATTGCGGTAGGGACGGCTGTTGCCAGCCGCCCCCCGCGCAGATCCCAGCGTGAGCGTCAACTCACTGGGCTCCTCCCTAGGGTTCTGGCGTCGAAGCGCGCGTCGGGCCAGGGGTGCAGGATGCGGGGTCTGGGCAGCC
>DATFDC010000356.1:0-6188 GCA_035252415.1 Solirubrobacteraceae bacterium | reverse complement strand
CGTCGCCGCGCAGTGCGGGCAGGAATGCAGCGTGTGGATCTGCACGCGCTCGAGGTCCGCGCTCTGCACCGAGCGCAGATACACCTCGCGCAGGATCCCTCCGTAGTTCCACCATTGCCCGCCCGGGCCGGGCGGCAGGTCGGCCGCGGTGCGACGGTTGTCGACCCGGATGACCAGGCGGTTGACCCCCGGGCGGAGGTGGCTGAGGTCGAACTCGAACGGCAAGTAGGCGCCCGCGTGGCTGCCGATCTCGCGCCCGTTCAGCCACACGGTGGCGCGGTAGTTGACCGACTCGAAGCGGATGATCCAGTGCCGGCTCGACCGCGGCACGTAGCGCGCGAAGGCGTGGGCGGGCAGCGTGAAGTCCCGCCGGTACCAGCCCACGTAGCCGTTCATGCTGGTCTGCGAGAAGTCCCCGGCGTTGTAGGCGTTGGGGATCGTGACCGGCGACCAGCCGGCGGTCGAGGCCACGTCCCGCCACCACCCCTGGGCCAGGCCGACGTCACCGGTGTCGGCCTGATAGAGCCAGGTGCCGCCGAGCAGGTAGCGTCCGCTCTGCCCGTCGCGGTACCAGGCGCCGGGCGTGGGCGCATCGGCCGCGTAGGCCGGGCGGTGGGCGGCGGCCTGGGCGCTCCCGGCACCGGACACCGCGATCGCGCCGGTGAGGACGAGCGTGATGAGGGCGCGCCGGAGCGTCACTTTCGCCCCTTCGGGTGGCGGGGCTTGGCGATCTTCACCCGCTGCACCGCCCTCGTCCGGTTGCCGGCGCGGTCGAGAACCGTGATCGTGATCCTGTAGCGCCCGGCGCGGCGATAGCTGTGGACGATCCGGTGGGTGCCGCGCTTGACGCGGGTGCTCGTCCCGTCGCCCCAGCGGATGGTCAGGCTGGCCACGCCGGAGGCGTCACGGGCAGGCAGTCCGGCGGGCGGGGCATCGCGATAGGTCAGGCGCAGGGTCAGCCGCGTGCCGGGGCGGCGAGCGCCCGAAAGCCTCGCCCGGAGCTTCGGCGCCACCGTGTCGACGAACACTTTCGCGCTCCTCGACGCGCTGCTCAGCCCGGCCGGATTGCCGGCGGTCACGCTCCAGACATGCGGGCCGTCGTGCAGCGGGCTCGTGACTCCCAGCGCGTCCCCCCCGGTCTGGCCGACGGTCGCGCCGTCGACGCTCAGCGTGTAGGTGATCGGCCCCCAGCGGGCGCCCGACGGCGCCCAGCTGAGCACCGGCTCGGGGGTCCGGACGTAGGCGGGCGACGTGGTCGGCGTCGGCCCGCCCGGCGGCTGGTAGAGCTGCTCGGCGACGATCTGAGTCGAGGTGCCGGTGCCCTGGACCCAGGCGATCGCGGCGTCGCCGCCCACGTCGCCGGCGGCGGCCAGGCCGCGAGCCGCGTCCGTGGCCCCATCGGCGGGATTCGACACGATCATCTCCGGACCGAGCGTCGAGGCGCGCGGCTCGTAGCGAACACGGATCTCGGCCGGTCCGGTCGACCCCGGGTCCTGCTGCCAGGCGACCAGGTCGGAGAACAGGCCGGCGATCCCCGGAGCCGGGTCGGGCGGGGTGGTCCCGGCCGCACTGTTGATCTGGAGCACACCCCCGGGCGCGTCGTTGTTGCCGAGCTCCATCCCGAACACGCCGTTCGAGCTCTGTCCCTCGGATGTGACGAAGCCCTGCCCGTACTCGGTCACCGCCACCTGCGGATCGCCGGCGCTCTCGCCTCCAGCCGAGAGCCCATCGGCCGGGACGGCGCCGTCGAACTGGGAGCCTCGCAGCCGGTTGACCACCACCCGGGCCTGTTGACCACCCGCGCACGAGACGACCTCGCGGAAGGCGACGGCGGCGTACGAGGAGTCGCCGCCCGAGGCGACCGAAGGGGCCCCCACCGAGACCTCGCCGCAGCCCGCGACCGAGGTCGGGTCGGCCTGCTCGTCGACCACGCTCGGCGCCGTCCCCCAGACCCGGCGCGCGTAGATGTGCCCCGCCTCGCCCCAGGTCACGATCGCCACCCCATCCCCCGCCGTGGCAACCGCCGGGGCGCCGGTCCCCGTGCCGGCATCGTCGCCGGCGGCCACGGCGTTGAGCGGTGGCCCCTCGAGCGACCAGCCCGCGCCGGCCCAGTACGCCGCCCGGACATCGTTGCCGGCGCCATCGGCGACCGTGAAGGCCAGATACGCCTTGCCGAGGTTGCTCAGCTGCAGCGACGGGTTGGCGGCGCCGGCGGCCAGCGCGTCCGGCGCGCTGTAGGAACCGGTGGTGCTCGGGCGCGAGACCACGTACAGCTGGGCGGCGTTGATGAAGCCGATCAGCAGCACCCCGCCGTTGCCGGCCGCGATCACCGGCTGCGAGGAGCCGGGTGGAAGACCCCCGTCGACCTCGACGGGCGTCTGGAACTGGCCGCCGACCAGGGCTGAGACGAACACGTGGGCGGCTTTGAGGTAGACCACGCCCCCGGTCCCGTCGCGCGCCACCGACAGGCCGTTCAGGCTGGTGATCGCGGGGCTCGGGCCATCGATGACCGTGGGCGGCGCCGGCGAGGGCTGGGCGCGTGCCGCCGAGGCGAGCAGACCGACGACCAGCAGCGCGAGCAACCCGGCCAGCGAGCCGCGCAGCACTCGACCCTGGATCAGTTGTCGGCCGTGACTTGTGACGGCCTTACAACAGCTCAACCTCCGCAGGGTTGCGGCGCTGCGAGAAGGTTCAACGGTCCTTAAGGAACGACGGGATGTCGATCTCGTCGTCGCGGATCTCGAGCGAGGAGCGCTGGTCGTCGTCCATCGTGACGTCCCGGTCGCGCCGCGCCCGGCGAGTCGTCTCCCGCGCCAGGCTCGGCCGGCTGTAGCGCTGGTCGAACCCGGTGGCGATCACCGTGACCCGCACCTCGTCGCCCATTCCATCGTCGATCACCGCGCCGAAGATGATGTTCGAGTTCTGGTCGGCCGCGCTCTGGACGATCTCCGCCGCCTCGTTGACCTCGAACAGGCCGAGGTCGTGGCCGCCGGTGATGTTGAGCAGGATCCCGGTGGCGCCCTCGACCGACTCCTCGAGCAGCGGCGAGGAGATCGCCGCCTTGGCCGCCTCGGCCGCCCGGTTCTCGCCGCCGGCGTTGCCGATGCCCATCAGGGCCGTGCCCGCGTCGTGCATGATCGTTCGGACGTCGGCGAAGTCGAGGTTGATCAGGCCGGGGATCGTGATCAGGTCGGTGATGCCCTGGACGCCCTGGCGCAGAACGTTGTCAGCCTCGCGGAACGCGTCGAGGATCGTGGTGCGACGCTCGACGATCGCCAGCAGCTTCTCGTTCGGGATCGTGATCAGCGTGTCGACGTGCTCGCGGAGCTTCTGGATCCCCTCCTCGGCCTGGCGGGCGCGCTGGGTCCCCTCGAACGCGAACGGGCGCGTGACGCACCCGACGGTGAGGGCGCCGATCTCGTTCTTGGCGATCTCGGCGATCACCGGCGCCGCGCCGGTCCCCGTGCCGCCGCCCTCGCCCGCGGTGACGAACACCATGTCCGCGCCCTTGAGCGCTTCCTTGATCTCGTCGCGCGACTCGGCCGCCGCACCCTGACCGATGTCGGGGTTGGCGCCGGCGCCGAGCCCCTTGGTCAGCTCGTGGCCGATGTTGAGCTTGACATCGGCGTCGCACATCGCGAGCGCCTGGGCATCGGTGTTGCAGGCGATGAACTCGACCCCCCGCAGGCCCGCGTCGACCATCCGGTTGACCGCGTTCGTGCCGCCGCCACCGACCCCGACGACTTTGATGACTGCGAGATAACTTCCGCTTTCCATTAGTGACCGTCCGACCCTAGAGTTAGCCTTGAGCGTTTTGTGGGCAGCCGCTCATAGCGGGAGTTTCGCACGTTAGGCCCTGGACTTGCGGGAAGTCAACGACCAGGCCTCGGACGCAAGCTCCGTTGCAGAACGCCAAACTCTCGATCCAGGCCGAAGAGTTGGCGATTTCCTAGCCTGAAGCTCTAGTTGAGGGTTAGCCTCCGGACGACGCGGTCGAGGCTGCGGAATCGGACGTGCTCGAGCCCGCCGTCGAGCCTGTGGCCGAGGCGGTCGCGGACGCCGTGCTCACGGCCGCGGAACTCATCGCGCTGGGGGCCAGCCCGGCCGCCGCGACCGCCTGGGGACTCGCCCCGGCCACGGGCCGCGACGGGTCGGTCACGTCGACGTAGATCGCGCCGGCCGAGCTGGAATCGGCCAGGACCTCGGTGGCCGCGACCCACTTCGCGTCCAGTTCGGAGGCGTCGCCGAAGTACAGGCTGGGACCCGAGCGAAGCTGGGCGACCAGGCCGTGCGCCGAGGTGTCGGTGACCTGCGCGATCCGCCGGAGCATCCGGGGCGGTGTGACCGAGAGCAGGGCGAGCGCGTCCAGCGTGGGCCGATCGGTGACCTCCGAGCCGCCGGGCAGCAGGGTCACCGGAACCTGCGGGAGCGAGCCGGCCGCGACGTCGTGAAGCAGCGTGCCGTCGCCGGTCACCGCGACGGCATGGCCGCCCGCCACCAGCGCGCCGACCGGCAGCTGCTCGATGACCCGGATCCGCAGGCCGTGGGGAAACTGGGTGCTGACCCGGAGATCCTTCACCGCCGGATACGGGCCGACCGCGGTGCGCAGCTGGGCGACCCGGACGTCCAGCGTGGTCATGTTGCGGGCGGCCAGCGTCAGGGCTTGGCGGATCTGGGTCGCCTCGGGTCCGTAGGCCCCGGTGATCGTGACCTTCCGGACGGCCACGAGCGAGGAATCGCGCACCCACAGCCAGCCGCCGCCCAGGAGTGCCAGCACGGCCACCGCGGCGAGCGCCACGCGCACCCGGAGCGAGATCCGCCGCCGGGTGATCACGCCTCGCTCCACTCGGCCGGAAGCTCGACTGGACCGAGCACCTGCACCTCCGGCTCGAGCGTCACCTCGAATCGCTCCTGCACGCGGCGGCGGCCCTCGGCCATGACCGCGACGACGTCCGCGGTGCTCGCCTCGCCGTGGTTCTCGATGAAGTTCGCGTGCTTGGCCGAGAAGCCGGCGCCGCCGATCCGCAGCCCCCGGCAGCCAGCCGCCTCGAGGAGCTGGCCGGCCGTGCGGCCCTCGGCGCGGGGGTCGGTCGGGTTCTTGAACGTCGAGCCGAAGGTCTTGATGCCCGAAGGCTGAGCGGCCTTGCGCCGGCCGCGCATGTCGGCCAGCGTGGCCTTGACCGCGTCGCTTGACGCCTCCTGCAGCGCGAAGCTGGCCCGCGCGACGACCTCGCCGGCGCCCAGGCTCGAGCGGCGGTAGGCGAAGCCCAGCTGCTCGGGGCGGCGCCGCTCGGTCCCGGCCGGGCCGACCACATCGACCCATTCGAGCACCCGCGCAAGCTCGCCCCCGTAGGCGTTGGCGTTCATGCGGACCGCACCGCCGACCGTGCCGGGAATGTTCACGCCGAACTCGATGCCGCTCAGACCGGCCTGAGCGGCCCGCGCCGACACCGAGGGCAAGCGCACCCCGCCGCCGCAGCGGATCCGGGTTCCGTCGATATCGATCGTGCTCAGCTCCTTGTCCAGCTTGAGGACCAGTCCGCGGACGCCCGCGTCCGCCACGAGGAGGTTCGACCCCGATCCGACGACCCCTACCTGGAGCCGGTGCGTGTCGGCCCAGGCGAGCAGGCGCTCGAGCTCGTCCAGGCTGCCGGGGCGCGCGAACAACTCGGCCGAACCGCCGGTTCGGATCGTGGTCAGGCGGGACAGCGGGTAGTCCCGCTGGACTCCTTCCGGGAGCTCGGGCATCCCGAGCAGAGTAGATAGCGCGCCGGTCAGGCCACGATCGAGCGGCCCAGGCGATCGACGTCGCCGGCCCCCATGAACAGGCAGAGGTCTCCCTCGCGCAGCGTCGTGGCCAGAAACGCGCGCGCGTCCTGGAAGCTGGGCAGCCAGGCCACCGTACGCCCGTTTGCGGCGTCCGCGGCGGCCGCCGCCACCAGGTGCCCGTCCACCCCGGGGAAGTCCTCGGCCCGCTCGCGGGCGGGGTACACCGGAAGCACCACCGCGAGGTCGGCCCCGGCCAGCGCGCGTCCGAACTCGCGCGCGAGCGCGCGCGTGCGCGAGTACAGGTGCGGTTGGAACACCCCGATGAGGCGCTTGGGCGCGAGCGTGTGCGCGGCGGCGATCGTGGCCGCGACCTCGGTCGGGTGGTGGGCGTAGTCGTCGTAGACCGGGATCCCGTTGTT
>DATFDC010000355.1:0-5349 GCA_035252415.1 Solirubrobacteraceae bacterium | reverse complement strand
CTCGCGTCGGCAGACATCATCGTCGATCACGCCGGTGCTGCGCTTGACGGCGCGCGCACGCGGGTCTGACCACGCGTGCGCGCGCCGGGGGCCTCACCCGCGGCGGTACTTCGCCACCGCGAGGGGCAGCGAGACCGCGATGATCGCCACCGACCAGATCAGCGCTCGAGCCACGAAGTAGCCGGCCGGGTGGCCGAGCAGGGTCTGAGCCTGCGGTCCGAGGGTCAGCGCGCGTACGGCATCGACCATGTAGGTCAGCGGCTGGTGTGACGCGAATACCTGGAGCCAGCTGGGCATCGAGGCCACCGGGACGTAGGCACTCGAGATGAACGCGAACGGGAACACGATCATGCCCATTCCCTGCGCCGCCTGCGCGTTGCCGGCAAACAGGCCCATGGTCACGAACAGCCACTCGAAGGCGAAGCCGAACACGATGACCAGGCCGAACGCGGCCACGCCTTCGGCCGCCGAGCCGTGCAGCCGGAAGCCGACCGCGAACGCGATCGCGACCGTGACCGCGCTGGCCAGCGTGAGGATCGCGGTGTCCGCGATCGCCCGGGCGGCCAGCACGCTGCTGCGCGGGATGGGCAGGGAGCGCAGCCGGTCGATCAGCCCCTGGTGCAGGTCCTCGGCGGTGGCCACCGCGGCCCCGATACCGCTGAACAGGACGCCGGTGGCGATGAAGCCCGGGACCAGGAAGTCGACGTAGGGCAAGCCGACGCTCTTGATCGCGCCGCCGAACAGGTAGCGGTAGATCAGGAAGAACATCGACATCTGGATCGTGGCCATAACGATCAGCTGGGGCGTGCGCATGTAGCGCAGCAGCGCGCGGCGCGTCACTGTCGCCGTGCTCCGGACCAGGCCGGCGCCGGCGGCGGGAGTGAAAGCCAGGGTTGACATTGGAGTGGTTCCTTTCGGCTGTTGGTCAGGCCGCTTGCGCAGCGGCGTCGGTGTGGTCGCCGGTCAGGGCGAGGAACACCTCGTCCAGGTTCGGCCGGCGCAGCGCGATGTCGTCGAGCTCGACGCCCGCGGCGGTAAGGAGCGCCATCGCGTCCATCATCTGATCTCCACCGGCCTCGACGCGAACGCTCACCTTCCGGGTTGGCTCGTCGATCTGAGCGGCGGCGCCGAGCAGCTCGGCCACGGCGGCCAGATCGTGGCCGTCGCGGACATGCAGCTCGATCACGTTGCCGCCGATGTGCGCCTTGAGCTCGGACGGCATTCCGGTGGCCACCGCGCGGCCGTGGTCGACGATCACGTCCTGGTCGGCGAGATGGTCGGCCTCGTCGAGGTACTGCGTGGTCAGGAGCACGTCGGTGCCCGTGTCGACCAGGCGCCGGATCGCCTCCCACAGCTCGATCCGGCTGCGCGGATCAAGCCCCGTGGTCGGCTCGTCGAGCAGAAGCAGGCGCGGCGCCCCGACCAGGCTCGCGCCCAGGTCGAGCCGCCGGCGCATCCCGCCCGAGTAGGTCCGAGCCAGCCGGTCCGCGGCGTCGAGCAGCCCGAGCTGCTCGAGCACGGCGTCGGCGCTTCGCCTGGCCGCGCGGCGATCCTGCCCGAACAGCCGGGCGATCATCTGGAGGTTCTCGCGGCCGGTCATCGCCGGCTCGACCGCGGCGAACTGGCCGGCCAGGCCGATGACCCGGCGGACCGCGCCCGGATCCCGGCTGACCTCGTGGCCGGCCACCCGCAGGACGCCCTCGTCGAGCGCCAGCAGCGTCGCCACCGCGCGCACGAACGTCGTCTTGCCGGCGCCGTTGGGGCCGAGCACCGCCACCACCTGGCCGCGCTCCGCGACCAGGTCGAGCCCGTTCAGAGCATGCGTCTTGCCGTATCGCTTCTTGAGGCCCTGGGCCTCGATCGTCGGTGTCATTCGCCTTTCACCTCGTTGCGTTCGTCGTGGGTGGGGAGGAAGGCCTCCGCGATGCCGCGCAGCCACTCCTCGCTCCAGGTCAGTCGTCCGTCGGTCAGATCCGCGATCACCCCGCGCAGCCAGTCGATCTCGGCGCGGAGGAGCGTCGTGCGGTACTCCTCCTCGAGCAGAAACAAGCGCGGCAGGCCGGGAGGCGCCGAATCAAGGGTGCGCTCGGTCTCGGCCAGCTGCTCCGCGAGCCGCTCGGCGCGCAGCTCGAGCTGCTCGCGGGCCTCCTCGACGGGGAGAGCGAACAGGATCGAGAGCGCGACGATGAACTCCGGGTACCGCCCGCCTGTGTCGCTGAGCATCTCGCGCAGCCACTGGCGCGCAAGCAGTCGCCCGGCGTCGGTGACGGCATAGACGACGCGGTCGGGATAGCCCTCCTGGCGGACCGTCGCCGAGACCTCGACCAGCCCCAGCCGCTCCAGGCGCTCGATCGTCTGATAGAGGCTGGCGCGCGAGCGGACGTTGACGATCCGGTCCTTGCCCTCCGCCTCGAGCAGCTTCTGGAGCCGGTACACGTGCATCGGCTCACTCGACAGCTGCCAGAGCACGATCAGGCCGAGTGGGGAGGGCTGGGGCGGCTTGGGGTTCGTTGGCATGGCGAGCACCATACTAGTTATAAGCTAACTAGTCAAGGAATGACGCTTGTACCCGTCAGACGCGGCGGTATAGGTTTGGTCTGCCACCGTGCTCGCAGCCACCGTGTCCTCGTCGCCGGACCGCATGCGGGGGGTCCCGCCGCTCGACTCATGTGTGCCGATCGACGCCGGCGTCTACCGGCTGGGTGACGCGGGTGAGCGGGCCGTCGAGTTGGGCGCGCTGCTGATCGGGCGCTGGCCGGTCACCACCGGGCATTTCCGGGAGTTCGTCGAGGCCACTTCGCGCGAGGTCGGCGGGGCTCTGCGCCGGCGGCTCGAGGCCGAGCAGCTGGCCGACCACCCGATCGCCGAGGTGACCTTCGCGGATGCGGTCGAGTTCTGTGCCTGGGCGGCTGGGGAGCTGGGCCGGACAGTCCGGCTGCCGGGCGGTGATGAATGGGAGGCGGCGGCGCGCGGGGACGGCGACCGGCCATGGCCGTGGGGCGACGTGTTCGATCCCGAGCGGTGCAACAGCGTGGAGTCCGGCTGGGGCTGGACGGTGCCGGTGCGGGCCCACCCGGAAGGCGCCGCCGCCGGCGGGGCCGAGCAACTGGCCGGAAACGTGTGGGAGTGGGTCGGCGATCCGGCCGACGAGGACGGCTGGCGGGCGGTCCGGGGCGGGTCGTATCTCGATACATCGTGGGGAGTCCGGTGCGCGCGGGCGCTGCCGGCCGATCCCGAGCGGGCCACGCCCACTACCGGCTTTCGCATCGCGATCGAGCCATGAGCATCTCGGCTGAGACCGTGCGTGAGGCGCTATGTGACGTGTACGACCCGTGCTGTGCCGACCGCGGCATCAGCATCGTCGACATGGGCGTCGTCGAAGACGTGCGGGTCGCCGGAGGGCACGTCGAGGTCGACCTCGTGCTGACCACCGGGTGGTGCCCGTTCGTGGCGAGCATGTCGAACGCGATCCCGGACCGGCTCGGTCATCTGGACGGGGTCGAGAGCGTCGACGTCCGGGTGGTGTGGGACCCGGTGTGGACGCAAGAGCGGTTGTCGGAGTCGGCGCGGGAGAAGCTGACCCTGCCGCTGGAAGAGCTAATCCCCTACCGCGAACAGCGGATCGCCCAGGAGAGAGGAGCCTGACCCATGGCCACCACCGAGACAGCCGCCGCGACGCAGCGCGAGAGCAAGGTGTCGGCGTTCGTGTTCGACTGCGTCTGCCACATCTTCAACTTCGATCCGGCCAACGCGCTCGGCTCGCCGGGTCAGCTGTTCGACGAGCACCTCTACGCCTTCCATCAGCTGCTGACCCGGGAAGGGGAGGAGATCCTCTCGCGCGATCAGTTCATGCGGGAATGGAGCGTGGACGAGATCTACGACATGATCATCGAGGGCTCCGACACCGACATGATCGTCGCCCAGCCACTGCCGCTGACCGACCTGTTCCACGACGGGCTGTCGGCCTGGGAGAAGTGCGCCGAGATGGCGGCCAAGCACCCGGACCGCGCGGTGTTCTGGGCATCGATCAACCCGCTCGAGGGCAAGAAGGCGCTCGATCTGCTCCGCCGCCAGGTTGAGGATCACGGCGCCCGCGGCCTGAAGCTCTACAACGTCCGCTACGACTACGGCCAGCCGTTCCCGTGGCGGATGGACGACCCGCGGGTGGCCTACCCAGTGTTCGAGCTCGCCCAGGAGCTCGGGATCAGCGTGGTCGGGGTGCACAAGGGAGTGCCACTGGGGCCCCAGCCGATCGAGCACACGCGCACGTTCGACATGGACGGGGCGGCGGCCAACTTCCCCGATCTCAACTTCATCATCTTCCACGTCGGGCTGCCCTGGCTCGACGAGGTGCTGTGGCAGATCGTCCGCTATCCGAACCTCTACGCCTCGATCGCCGCCACCGTGAACTTCATCGCCCGTCAGCCGCGCGTGTTCGCCGAGACGCTCGGCAAGATGATGTGGTGGTGCGGCGAGGACAAGATCATCTATGGCGGCGAGACGCCGATCTGGCATCCGCAGTGGGCGCTCGAGGAGTTCTGGAACTTCGAGCTGCCTCGTGACATCGTCGAGGAGCGCGGCTATCCGCAGCTGACCGAGCAGGCCAAGCGCAAGATCCTCGGCGAGAACCTGGCCCGCCTGCATGGGATCGACGTGGAGGCCAAGAAGGCCGAACTCGGGGTGCCCGGGTAGTCGTCCGTCCGTCCGGGGGGCGCGGCGGTCGCTCGCGGCCGGCTAACGATCGGCCGCTAACAGGGGATAGCCGTACCCCCCAATCAAGGAGTTGGAAATGAAGTACTCGTTCGGCGGACGGATCCGCCGCATGGCAGCTGCCAATGCAGTGGTGGCCGCCGCTTCGCTTGCCCTCGCGGGCGGCGCTCTGGCCGACGCGCCCTCCAATCCGGGCACGTTCGTGATCGGCGATCAGAACGTCCAGATGGGCAGTCAGGTCACCTTCTGGGGCGCCCAGTGGTGGAAGGACAACCCGCTCAGCACCGGGCTCGCGCCGGCCTCGTCCAAGGGGTTCGTCGTCGACGCAACACCCACCTGCGGGGAGGACTGGACGACCGATCCGGGCAACAGCTCGCATCCGCCGGCCACGGTCGCCGATGTGATCCCGGTGATCGTGTCGAGCCAGATCACCAAGACCGGTCCGGTCATCTCCGGTGACACCACCGCGGTCGCGCTGGTCCAGGTCGACCCGGGTTACGCCGGCGATCCCGGCCACCCCGGCACCGGGACCGTGATCGGGTTTGAGTGCGGCGGTCCGGGCGGCATTCTGAACACCTGATCGCGCCACGGCTGGGCCGGCCGCGGCGGATGATCCCGCCGCGGCCGGCTCGCCTGGTC
>DATFDC010000354.1:0-12443 GCA_035252415.1 Solirubrobacteraceae bacterium | reverse complement strand
CCCGTTTCGCGGCGGACATGATCGCCTCGGCCGAGGGTGCCTCGTACAGGCAGTAGGTACGGCGCCGATCCGCACTCAGGAACGAGAACAGCCAGCGCACGCCCTCGTCGGCGTTGACCTCCTCGATCAGCTTGACGTCGTTGTCGGTGAGCTCGAGTTGCTCGGCGAAGGTGCGTTCGATCACGTACAGCGGCATGAGCCCGATGCTAGCCGCGCGACTGCGCGGCCACAAGAGCATGTCGGTGTGCGTAGGAGGCGGCCTCGGTGCGGTTCGCGCAGCCTGTCTTGCGCAGGATGCTGCGGATGTGGTTGGCCGCCGTGTGCTCGCTGATGAACAGCTCGAGTCCGATCTGGCGATTGCTGAGGCCGCGCGCAACCAGCTGGAGGATCTGCACCTCGCGGGCGGACAGCTGATCAGGCGGGGCGGCGCGGGTGGGCATCGCACCGATCGCTCTGATCCGGCTGCGCAACGCCCTCATCCCGGCGGCACTCGCGAGCCGGTCGGCTTCCTCAAGCAGCGCGGCGACTGCATCGCGCTCGTCCCGGCGCGCGGCCAGCAGCATCCGCGCGTACTCGTAGTTGGTGTGGGCGAGCCAGGCGGTGAATCCCATGCGCCGGTTGAGCTCGATGGCCTGCTTGAAGTGCTCCTCGGCACGCGACCATTCGCCCAGCGTCGCGGCGAGCATGCCGAGGTACCGGTCGGCCGCGCCGTAGCACACGACCAGATGTCCGATCATCACGTTGGACCCGGACAGCGGCTCGAGCTCGGGGTACACGAGCTCGGCGACGGCCTCGTCGCCGAGCGCCGCGCACGTGTCGCTCAGGTAGGTGAGGGAGGCGAGCCACAGCGTCTCGCGTAGCGGCTCGAGGCCGTCGGCGACGATTCGCGACAGCTCGCGGCGCGCCTCGGCTTCCATGCCCAGCTCGACGAGCAGAGCGGCCAGACCCGGCCGCCACGGTCCGTGGTCGCGCTC
Source organism: Solirubrobacteraceae bacterium (assembly GCA_035252415.1). Classification (GTDB taxonomy): domain Bacteria; phylum Actinomycetota; class Thermoleophilia; order Solirubrobacterales; family Solirubrobacteraceae; genus Palsa-465. The sequence goes on along the minus strand of DATFDC010000354.1, from coordinate 11,469 downwards.
GCCCGCGGCCAGGATCCGGATCACCGGCGCGAGGTCGGCGAGCCGGCCCTGCTCGCGGCGCAGGCTGAACATCTGGATGCCGAAGGTGCCTGTGGCATCCCGTCCGGTGAGCAGCCGTCCGGCCTCCTCCGAGTCGTGCATCATCGTCTCGGCCACGTCGAGCCGGCCGTCGGCGAGGGCAATCGCCGCGCCGTAGTGCTCGGCCACGTGGAGCATGAACGGCTGCCGGGTCGCCTGCGCGATGTCGCGCAGGGCCACGACCTCGCGCCGCGCCGCGGGCATGTCGCACAGCACCACGAACATGGGCACGCGCCAGACGATCGCCTCGGCCTGGATCTCGGTGTTCCCGAGCTGCTCTCCGATGTCCTTTGCCTCGGTGAGCATCTCGACGATTTCCTCGGCCGGGGTGGTCCCGCGCGCCCAGTAGGAGTGGGTGAGCACGGCGGCGAGGCCAAGCGGATCATCGATGCGGCGAGCGAGGTCGATGGCGTTACGCCGAACGATCGCGCCGCGCGCGTGCTCGCCATCGTGGTCGAGTGCGCGAGACAGGCCACTGAGCAACGCGAGCCGGAGTTGCGGGTGGCGATCGCCGAGGGCGGTGATCGCCTCCTCGAGCCGCTCGACTCGGGGGCCGAAGATCGCCGGCCGCCACGATGCATCCTCATAGCCGATGGCGGATCGCGCGAACAACTCGAAGTCGTCGATCGTCCGCGCGATCTCGCCCGCCGCCCAGAAGGCTTCCATCGCCTCGGCCGCCTTGCCGCCGAGGTGCTTGGCCGCGCCGAGCTCGAGCAGCGCCTCGGCCCGCTGGCGGTCGTTCTCGATCCCGAGCTCGAGCGCCACGCGCAGCAGATCGGCCGCCTCGTCGAAGGCCAGCGCATCGATCGCGGCGTGAGCGGCGAGCAGGTTGTATTCGATCGCCTTATCCGACCCAGACAGCGGTGCGGCCTCGGCGAAGTGATGAGCGAGGTCCGCGAGCGTCCGTGCGGAGCGTTCGGGCAGGGCTTCCCGGGCCTCGCCGACCCGAAGGTGCAGCTGGGCCCTGCGGGCAGCGGTCAGCCGGTCGTACACGGCTCTGCGCATGAGCTCGTGCGTGAACCGGTACATGAGTCGCCGGCCGGGCAGCTCTTCGACCATCGCGCCGCGAATCGCCTCGTCTAGCGCGGCCACGAACTCCTCCTCACCGAGCCCTGACCCGCGCCTGACGACCTCGAGCTCGAACTCGGCGCCCGCCGTCGCGGCAAGCTCGAGCAACGCCGTGGTCGGTCGCGCCAGACGCGCGAGCCGTTCGCCCGCGACCTCGCGAACGCTCTCGGGCGTGCCGAGGCCGGCGAGCGGACGCGTCAGCGTCACCGCGCCGTCGTCGAGAACGACCGCGCCCGTCTCGAGCAGGGCGCGCCACAGCTCGCAGACCAGAAACGCATTCCCGCCGGTCAGCTCACTGATCGTTCGCGTCACCTCGGGCAGCTGATCGCCGGGCCGGGCCTCCACGGCTCGGGTGACCAGCTCGCTCACTTCGTCGGCCGACAGCGCGCTCAAGCGCAGCCGCACGACGTCATCGGAGCGGCGCAGGTCGGCCAGCGTCTGCGAGAGCAACTCGGGCAGGTCGCTCTCGGCGTCGCGGAAGCTGGCGAACACCAGGACGCGCCCCGACCACGGCGCGCGCGCCAGGTGACGCAGCAAGAGCAGGGTGGGTGCGTCGGCCCAGTGGACATCCTCGAGCACGATCAGCAACGACCGCCGCTCGCTGACGCCGGCCAGCAGATCGGTGACCGTGGCGTGCAGCCGATGCCGCTCGGTGTCCGGCTCGGCCTTGACGGGTGAAGCGAGCTCGCCGAGGTGGTCGGTCAGATCGGGGAGCAGCCTGGTGAGCTCTCCGGCCCCGCTGCCCAGGATCGATCTGAGCTCGGCTGGCTCGATCGCCCGTACGAGCTGATCAAGGACTGGGACGAACGGCCCGTAGGGCGTATGGACGACCGCGTCGCACTCCCCGAACAGCACGAGCGCGCCGGCACGGGCGGCCTCGGCCGCGAACTCGCGGGCGAGCCGGCTCTTGCCCGCACCGGATTCTCCGCCGAGCAGAACGACGCGGCGGCCCTCTCCCTCGGCCCGGGGCAGCAGCGTTCGAAGCACTCCGAGCTCGGCCGATCGCCCGACGAACGGGAACGGCGCTGAGATCCGGAGAGAGGCCGGCAGATGGTCCACGACGAGTGCCCCGGCGAGCCACGATAGTCAGATCTGATCAGTCACGCAACTCGGCGTGCGGCGCGGGGTGGGGAAATGTGGGTCAGGCTCGGTCATGACGGGGCCGCGGGTTGGACCTAGCCTCGCCGCACTGACCGGGACCTCCACGAAGAGAGAAGGGGCTATGACCACGATCGACACACCGGCCGACGCGGCACGCGACGAGCTGAGCAACTTCCAAGGACAGCTGATCGGACCCGATGACGCCGAATACGGCCAGGCCCGCGACGTCTTCAACGCGATGATCGATCGCCGGCCGGCGCTGATCGCCCGCTGCGCGGGGTCGGCGGACATCGCCGCGGCCATCCGCTTCGCGCGCGATCACGAGCTGGTGCTCGCGGTGCGGGGCGGCGCCCACAACGGCGCGGGGCTGGGCACATGCGACGGTGGGGTGGTGATTGACCTCTCGCTGCTCAAGCAGATCGAGGTAGATCCGCAGGCCCGCTCGGTCCGGGTCGGAGGCGGCTGTACGTGGGCCGAGGTCGACCGTGCCACCGGGGAGCACGGGCTGGCCACGCCGAGCGGGATCATCTCGACCACCGGGGTGGGCGGGCTGACGCTCGGGGGCGGGATCGGCCACCTCACCCGCAAGTACGGGCTGACCGTCGACAACCTGCTGGAGGCCGAGGTCGTGCTCGCGGACGGTCAGGTGGTGCGCACCAACGGCAGTGAGTATCCCGATCTGTTCTGGGCGATCCGCGGCGGCGGCGGCAACTTCGGAGTCGTGACCTCGTTCACATTCCGGCTGCACGAGGCCGGCACGGTGATCGGCGGTCCGACCTTCTGGGCCGCCGAGGACGCGGTCGAGGTGCTCTCCGCCTACCGCGAGTTCCTTCCGTCCGCTCCGCGCGAGCTGAACGGTTTCTTCGCCTTCACGGTCGTGCCACCGGCGCCGCCGTTCCCGGAGGCGATCCACCTGCGCAACGTCTGCGGCGTCGTCTGGTGCTACCTCGGGTCCGAGGAGGATGCGGCCAAGGCCATGGCGCCGCTGCTCTCATCGACTCCCGAGCCGCTCATGCACGGGCCGCACCCGCTGCCCCACGCGATGCTCCAGGGCGCGTTCGACGGGCTCTACCCAGCCGGTGACCAGTGGTACTGGCGCGCGGACTTCGTCAACCAGATTCCGGACGAGGCGGTCAAGATCCACGCGCAGTTCGGTTCGGAGCCGCCGACGATGAAGTCGACGATGCACATGTATCCGATCGACGGCGCGGCCCACGATCCCGGCTCGGCCGACACCCCGTGGAGCTACCGCGACGCCCAGTGGGCGTCGGTGTTCGTCGGAGTCGACCCCGACCCGGCCAACGCCGAGGCCATCCGGAAGTGGGCCGTCGACTACCACGAGGCCCTGCATCCCTACTCGGCCGGTGGCGCCTACGTGAACATGATGATGGACGAGGGTCAGGAGCGTGTGCGGGCGAGCTATCGCGACAACTACGAGCGGCTGGCTCGGATCAAGCGCGCGTATGACCCCGACAACGTGTTCCGCATCAATCAGAACATCCGGCCCGCGGAGGACTGACCGCCCGCGCCGGCTTCGACCAGCACGGCGAGCGCGTCGGCGATCGCGCCGACCGGGTCGGTGACCGGGTAGAGCGCCTCGACGACCGTTCGCGTCCGGCGCTCGATCACCAGGGTCAGGCGCTTGAGGCGGTCTACGCCTGCCACCCGAAAGGTCGGCAGGCGTAGCGCCGTCGCGAGCAGGAGATCCTGGTCGGAGAGCATCGGGAACGGGATCTCCAGGTCGGTCACGAACGCCCCGAGCTGATCCGGGCGCTGCGTGCTCACGCCGTGCACGGTCGCGCCGAGCGCCGTGAACTCGTGGAATCGGTCGCGGAACGTCGTCGCCTCGAGGGTGCAGCCGGGGGCGCCCGGGATCCCGTCCCATCCCGGAGGGTATGCGCCGGCTCCGGGGACCCAGGCGCCCGGGAAGCAATACAGAACCGTCCAGCTTGCGTCGGCGGTTTCCTGCGGGTCTCCGTCGACCGGGTCGATTTGCCGGCCTTGCGCGGAGGCGAGCTTCAGATGAGGGATCTGCTGGCCGGCGAGTCGGCGCATGCGCCGGGCCTCTAGCGAATCGCTTTCCCCGGTGGCGGTAACCGATCCGTCTCCGAGCACATGCTGCTGGCCCCAGTTCTGCAGCGCGATCAGCACGGGCAGCAGGCCTCGTCCCTTGTCGGTCAGCAGATAGTCGGATCGGGGCGGATGGTCGCTGTAGCGTGAGCGCCGCACGAGGCCGTGCTCGACGAGCGCGTTCAGGCGTTCGGTCAGGACCTTTCGGCTCACGCCGAGCGTGTCCGCAAGCTCGCCGAACCGGGTCACTCCTCCGGCCAATTCGCGCACCACGAGCAGCGTCCACCAGTCGCCGACGACGCCGAGCGCCTGGGCGATCGCGCAGTCGCTGTCTCCGGCGTCGTGCAACCTCATCGTCGTCTCGAAAGTGTAGTGTGTTCCCAATGGAAACTCACTCCTCGGTGGTGGCTGACCGCGCCGGCGCCGGGCGTGTGAGCGGCGTGTTCTGGCGCTTCTGGACCGGGTCGACGATCAGCAGCCTGGGCAGCGCGGTCACGACGGTCGCCCTGCCGCTCACCGCGGTCACGGTCGTTCACGCCTCGACGTTCGCGGTCGCGCTGATCACGGCCGCCGGCCAACTGCCGTGGCTCGTGCTCGGGTTGCCCGCCGGGGTCCTGGTCGCGCGGCTGCCGCTGCGGGAGAGCCAGGTCGCGATGGATCTGATCCGGGGATTCGCGATCGCGTCGATTCCCGTCGTCGCCTGGGCGGGTGCCCTCACCGTCGCCCAGCTCGTGGTCGTAGCCACGCTCGTCGGCGTCGCGTCCGTGATCTTCGACGTGGGCAACTCGACGCTGATCCCGGCGATCGTCCCGGCCGACGAGTTGACCAGGCGAAACAGCCTGCATTCGGCTTCCTATGCGGCTACCGCGCTCGCCGGCCCGGGTCTCGGAGGGGCCCTCGTGGAGCTGCTCGGCGCCGCCACCTGCCTGCTCACCGACTCAGTCAGCTATGTCGTCTCCGCGGTGTTGCTGTACTCGCTGCCCCGGCCCCGTTCGCTCGAGGTCTCGGCCGCGGGTGGCGGAATGCGACGAGAGATCGCCGAGGGCTGCGCGTACGTGGCCCGCCACCCGGTCATCCGTCCGTGCGTCGTCTGGGCCACCGCGGTCAACTTCGTGTGCGGAGCGCTGATGGCGCTGACCCCGCTGTATCTGGTGCGCGAGCTTCACGCCCGGCCCGTCGTGGTCGGGCTGGTCTACGCCGCCGAGGGCGCCGGAACGCTGCTCGGGGCGACGATCACACCCCGGCTGGAGCGCCGGGTCGGTTCCGCTCGCGCGCTGCTCCTCGCGGCGGCGATCATGCCGCTGACCGTGGTGCTCATGCCAGCCGCGTTTTCAGGGTGGGGGGTCTCGCTGTATGCCTTGGGCAACCTCGCGTTCGGCGGCGCCGTGGTGATCGGCAGCATCCTCGCCCGCACCCACCGCCATCAGGTCGTGCCGCGCGAGCTGCTTCCACGGGTGATGGCGACCGTGCGCTTCATCTCCTGGGGCGCGATCCCGCTCGGCGCTTTCTTCGCCGGCGCGCTCGGGACGACTCTGGGCATTCGCGGCGCGCTGTTCGTGACCGCCGGGCTGATCGTCATCGCGCCTGTGGTCGTGTGGGCCAGCCCGGAGATGCGCGGACGCCGGGATCTCAGCGACCCGCGGTGACGTGTTCAGGCGCGGAGGTCGCGGCGTTGGATGCCGATCATCCCGAGTCCCGTGAGCGCGGCGCTGACGAGGCCCAGGACGACCACGCCGGCGACGTCGACGCCCTGCGTGAGCGGGTCATGGCCGGCGTAGTAGAAGAAAGGTGAGAGGTACTTGAGCCAATCGAGTGCGCTCACCAGGGGCGCGAAGCTGTTGATCAGCCAGCCGAGGATGGCCACGGCGGCGGTGACTCCGGTCGCGAGTGAGCGGAGTCCGGTGCCGGCACCAAGGGCGATCGCCAGCGCCCCCGTGGCGAACCCGAAGAACGCGAGCTGTATCGCGAGCGCGGTGATGTGCGCCAGGGTGATCCCGCCGCCGGCGAAGGCCACGCCGACGACCAGCCCGATCCAGGTCGCGAACGCGACGATCAGCACCACGGCGCCGATCGCCGCTGCTTTGGCGGCGATCAGTCGCGGGCGAGGTATCGGGTGCGCGAGCACGAGCCCGAGAATCCGGTCTTCTTCCTCACCCGCGGTCGAGGCCGAGGCCCCGGTGATTGCGAGCGCGCCGATCACGAGCGGGCCGTAGATCGCGGCGATCTCACTGCGGAACCAGCCCGTGATCGTCCCGTAGTCTCCGCCGCCCAACAGGTTGGAGACGCTCCGCGGAATGCTGAGCCTTCCGATCGTGTGTCCGACGTTCGGGAACAGCGCACCGAGAGCCGCCATCACCGCGATCAGGCCGACGGCCGCCGAGACGACCGCCGGCAGTCGCAGTCGGAGCGTGATCCTGGCTACCGGCGTGCTCATCCGGCGCCGTCGGCCCGGTAGTAGTGCAGGAAGATGTCCTCGAGATCCTCCTCGCGAGGACGGATCGCGCGCACCTCATGTGCGGCCGCGGCCTTCACGACGGCGTCGGCGGATCCCTCGAATCCCACCGTGACCGTCCGGCCGTCGGCGCGCACTTCGCTTACCCCCGGCAGCCCGCGAAACTCCTCGGCGTCGACCGGCGCGGCGAACTCGATCTCCAGGCGCTGGACGGCGACCTTCCGAAGGTTCTCGAGCGAGTCGACGACCACGAGCCGACCCTGGCGAAGGATCGCCAGGCGACGCGTGACGCGCTCGACCTCCGACAGGGTGTGCGAGGACAGGAACACCGTGCGGCCCTGGCCGCTGAGCTCGGCCAGCAGCGCGTGGAAGCTCTGCTGCACCAGGGGATCCAGACCGGCGATTGGTTCGTCCAGGATCAACAGCTCGGGTTCGTGCATGAACGCCTGCACCAGGCCGAGCTTCTGCCGGTTGCCGGTCGACAGCTGGCGCACCGGGCGATCGATATCGGCGCCGAACCGCTCGATCAGCGCGTCGCGCACGCGCGGGTTGACCCCGCCACGGAGTTGCGCAAGGTAGTCGAGCATCACTCGTCCCGACAGCTTCGGATAGAGCGCAAAATCACCCGGCAGAAACCCGACTCGCCGGCGGATCTCGAGACTGTCGCTGACCGAGTCCAGCCCGAGGATCCGCGCCGCGCCCGAGGTCGGCCGGATCAGGTCCAGCAGCAGGCGCATGGTGGTCGACTTGCCCGCGCCGTTGGGACCGAGGAAGCCGAAGATCTCCCCTTGCTGAACCTCCAGGTCGAGCCCGAACAGGCCGTGCCCCGAGCCGTAGTCCTTCGTGAGCCCGCTCGTCGCTATGACCGGCTGGGCACTCACAGCGAGCGTCCTACAGGCCAGTTGCGAGGCGACCGAGGCACCGGACTCGCACACTACATAGACGACAGGAGGGGCGAACACGGCCGCCGTCCCGGGTCGGGTCCACGGTCGGCGCTACAACCTGCGCGTGGCGGCGTCCATCGAGGAGTTCAGCTATCAGCTAACCGCTGAGGCCCTTCGCGAACAGGAACGCGCGGTCGCGGCGCTGCGGACGCGCGCCGGAACCGTGCTGGCCGCCGCTTCGGTTTCTGGATCGTTCCTCGGCGCGAAGGTCACCGGCGGCTCCCTCGATGTCTGGGCGGTGCTGGCGCTGATCGCGTTCGTACTCTGCGTGACCGCCGCCATCTACGTTTTGCTGCCACACAAGCTCGTGTTCGCGTTCAGAGGCCAGGCGCTGCTCGCGGCGAGCGATCACGAGGGCATCGACGATGTCACCGAGGCCTATCGCGCGGCCGGTATCTGGATCCAGCCGCTGCTGGAGTCGAATCGCGACACGATCGCCGATCTTTCCGACTGGTTCACGATCAGCTGCGCCCTGCTTACGGGCGAAGTCATCCTCTGGACGGTCAGCCTGGCGGGCTAAGCTACGTTCGTGGCCTCGACCAACCCCGAAAAGCCCCCGGCTCCCAAGCCGCCGGTTCATCTGCCAGCAACGCCCCCACCCGGGTTCGCGCTCCCGGAGAAGCGCGGCGGGCTGTTCGGCGGCCGCAGGTAATCGCCGTTCGACGTACGAGCCCGCGAGCGGTCAGGGGCTGACGGCGAGCGCGGCCTCGGTCTCGGCAGCCGGGGGCGCGACGGGTACGTCAAGTGGCGGCTGGGACCGGGTTGGCAGCCAGGCGACCAGCCCACCGAGTCCGGGGACCCAGACCGAGATCGCGTGGTAGACGAGCACGGCACCGATCGAAGCGGCGGGCGAGAACCCATACAGAACCAGCGCGCCGGCGAGCCCTGAGTCGAGCACCCCGAGGCCGGCCGGTACCGGGATCATCGTCGCCAGGTAGCCGACGAAGTACGCCACGGCGAGCGCGAGCCCGCCGAGGGGGTGGCCGGTCGCGCGGCACGCGGCCCACAGCGCGGCCATGTCCAGACATAGGAAGCCGGCTGCCCCGAGCAGCCGCCAATGGGGGTCGAGCAGCGATTGCCATGCATCGTGGAGCGATGCAGCGACAGAACGGGCCGCCGCCGGCGCCCGCGCGTGGTAACGGCGCCCGATGATCATCGTCGCCACGGCCACACCGATGACGAAGAGCGAGACGAGGATGGGGACCCCGGCGTGCGTGAGATCGTGCGGACCGTGACCGATCCCGACCAGCAGCAGCGCCCCAGCGACGCCGTTGATGAAGAAGCCGAGCAGGGTGAGGAAGCACAGCAGCGCGCCGCAGCGCTCGATGAGGCGACGCGCGCCGATGTCGTGATGGCGGAGCAGCCAGCCGGTGGTCGCCGCGGAGGAGAAGTTCCCGCCCGGAAGCACCGCGCCGGCACCCATCGACATCCACGCCACCCGCCGGCTGACCGGCCGTGGCGGCTCGGGAAAGAAGCGGCGGAAGACGACCACGTAACTCAGACATGACCCGATCTCGAGCCCGACGACGGCGAGCAGCCAGATCGGGCTCATGTCGCCGATCGCATCGATCACCTGCGCCGGCGGCGCCACCCACAGGAGCACGCCTACCGAGCCGAGGCTCAGGATCGCTGTGCCGAGCACCCGCACGCCGCGCCGATATCGGTGGCGTACCCGAACCGCCGCCTCCGGCGCGCTGGTCATCGTGTCCGCGGCGGTCACATCGCCTCGCGAACGGCCGAGGTGGCCGGCGGATCAGACCCGTGCCGGAGCCCGTCGCCGGCTTGATCGACGGCGTCGCGGCCGCCGGCCGGTCGCCGCGGTCGCGTGTAGTGAGGGCTCAGCCTGGGGGCGGCGGGCGCCACTGTCGTGGAGATCATGATCGAGTCCGAGGTGGCCGGCGAGTTTCGTGACGTCGTGGCGCTGTTCCGGTGAGAGGAGGGTGATCCCGGTGCCTGTCCGGCCCGCGCGACCCGTGCGGCCGATGCGGTGCACGTAGGTCTCGCTGTCGGCCGGGGGATCGAAGTTGATCACATGCGAGATCCTGTCGACGTCAATTCCGCGCGCTGCGACGTCGGTCGCGACCAGGATGTCAACCGCGCCGGAGGCAAACCTGGCGAGCGCCTGCTCGCGTTGGCGCTGCGACTTGTCGCCGTGCATCGCCGCAGCTTTGACGCCGTGGGCGGCGAGCCGTTTGACGAGCCGGTCGGCTCCGCGCTTGGTCCGGACGAACACGAGCGTGAGGTCGCGAGCGCATCCGAGCTCGCGCACGAGCGCCTCGACGCGGTGCTCGTGGGCGACCTGAACAAACCTGTGTTCGATCTCTGCGCTGGTGCGCCGCGGGGCGGGGCCGTGCTGGCGAATCGCCGGATCATGCGCGTAGCACCGCGCGATGCGTCCGGCCTCGCCGTCGAGCGTGGCGGAGAAGAACAGGGTCTGGCGGTCCTCCGGGCAGGCGGCGACGATCCGGTCGATCGCGGGGCGAAAGCCCATGTCGAGCATGCGGTCCGCCTCGTCGAGCACGAGCATCCGGATCCGGTCCAACTTGAATGCGCCTCGCGCGAGCAGGTCCTCGAGCCGCCCCGGGGTCGCTACCAGCACGTGCGAGTGGGCCGCGTTGTTGGCCTGCTTGACCAGGCCGACCCCGCCGTAGACGGCGGTGACCCGGAGCGCACGCGCGTGCGCGATCTCGCGGATGTCGTCGACGATCTGCGTCGCGAGCTCGCGGGTCGGGGCGAGCACGAGCGCCGCCGGGCGCGGGTGCTCGGCGGCGATCCGCTCCACCAGCGGAATCCCGAACGCGAGCGTCTTACCCGAGCCCGTGGGGGATTTCGCGATCACGTCGCGGCCGGCGATCGCGTCGCCGATGACCGCGCGCTGGATCGCGAACGGCTCGGTGATCCCCGTCTCGGCGAGGGAACTGATCACGGCGCGCGAGACACCGAGATCAGCGAAGGATTCTGCTGACATGCAACTCCTTGACGGCCCACTTCAGTGGGTCCGCGGACGATTCGGCAGGCTATGGCCGACCCGAACCGCTGACTGCGGGACCCAAGCAAGCTGCCTCGCGGCCGACGGCGTCGACCGCTCAGCTGAACCTAGCAGGTCCCCTTGCCTCCCAGGCCCAGCCGCGCGCGGAGCCAGCTCAGGCGTCGAACTCCAGTACGGAGTACGCGTGGCACCCCAGAACCTCCTGGACCACGTCGCCGCTCCCCGGTTCCTGCTGCCACCACACGACGAATGGCTCACGCGGCCCCATGTCGAGGATCGCCATCACGGTGCCGGCACGCAGCGGATCGCGGCTGCCCACCCGGGTAACACAATCAAGTGTGCCCCGCCGCGACCAGAGGCTCAAGATGCGGCGCGTGGTGGGGCGACGCCCCATGTCAAGCTCGGTCTGCCGGCGCATCTCGCCGTACGCGCTCTCCACGGCGCGCGCGTCATCCGCGATCCCGGGGATGAAGAACGTGGTCAACGGTCGCTACAACCCGCGCTCGCGAGCGTCGTCGCTCAGGGCCCTGCCCAGCGCCGCCGGTTGGGTACGCGCTTCTACCTCGTCGATCCGCTCGCCGAGGCGCGTGGTCTCGCGATGAACCGAATCTTGCAGCCCGTGGACAAGGTGCTCCAGGTGGGCGATCCGGGTCTCGAGCGCTGAAAGCTCATCCTGACCAGGACCGCGAGTGGACGTCTTCGGGGGCTCGTCCGGGACGTTGGAAGCACGTCCGAGGTGGCGGATGCGCCCGATCAGCCCCTCACGC